>JAITLE010000056.1 GCA_031278075.1 Bifidobacteriaceae bacterium
GCTGCGCAATAGCGGCTCCGGCGGCTTGGGGGCGGGCTGGGCTGTTCGGCGGGGTTCGCCGGGGTGGCGGTCAGGGTCTGGTGGTGAACCAGTATCGCCCACACTCCGGAAATACGCCCTGACCTGCGGAGACACCCACAATCACCAAACCGCGACAAGCCGCTGTTGGCACTGTGTTGGCACGGGGAACCGCGCACAGCGCCCGGCAGCGGTGAAGCCGCCGATAGGACCTTCGCAATGCCTCCCACGATCGTATCCAGCCCGCCCAGCATTCGACTCGCCCGAGCCCGCGCCGACGCCCTAGGCGTCGCCTACGATGAGGCGCGCCAGCGGCAAGCCGAGGCCTGGGCCGCCGTCGCCGCCGCCAAGGTCGCGCTGGGCGCCGCCCGTCGCCGTCACAAGGTCGCCGCCGTGGCCGCCGAGCGGGCGTACGTCGCCTACAGGACCGCCGACGACCGGGCCAGGGAGGCCGCGCTGTGAACGCCGACGCCCAGGCCGCCCGGCTGGCCGAAACCATCAACGACTGGCGCGAAGCAGCCCAGGCCGAACAGGACGCCGCCACCGCTGCCGCCCGGGCCGCAGACTCCGCCGAACTGGCGGCCTGGCGACTCCAGGCCGCGCTCGACGCGGCGAGCTATGCGCTCGCCGCGGTCTTGCGAGCCGCGGGGCTCGCAGCCGACCAAGCCGAACGGGCCGTCGAAGGGTTCGGCGCGGCCCTGCTGGACGGCGCCGACCTGGGCGCGGACGACGCGACGCGCGAGTAGGGAGCGGGTTGCAGCCGGCGTCAACTGTGCGCTACGGTGGCCGTGGCGGTGCGACAGCCCGCCCGGGCGGTCGCACCGCGACTCCCGGCGCCCCTTCGACGCGGCGCAGACTCGATTCTGCGCGCCCGAAGGGGAACACCAATGAGTACCACCAAGCGTTTTTCCGCTCCCGCCGATAGCGCGACCGCGCCGTCGCTTCAACTACTGCGACCCGACCACGCCGCCCAACTGGTCGATTGCTCCACTGACACGATCAGGCGGCTCGTTGCCGCTGGGGTCCTGCACGAGTACAGGTGCACCGGGGCGCGCGCCGTCCGCGTGGACAAAACCGAGCTGCTGCGCGCGTTCGGCTACACGCCGGACGGATCGTGATGCAGCGTGGTCACCCAAGACAACGCCCCCGGCGAGGCTGCCGGGGGCGAGTGGTCGTCGTCTTGCGGGACCGACGCGTCAAGCGTACAGCCCGGCACTGCGCGGTGTGAGCCCGGGGCGGAGCCTGCTGGCGACGTTGAGGCAGCCGCCCGCCTGCAAGACCTCGAGCGGGCGCGGCGAGCCGCCTGGGCGAGGACCGAGCGGGCGGCGGCGAGCGCCGCGCTTGACCGGTTGGCCGGCGTCCCGATCCGCGGCCGCGACACAGTCCGAACGCGGCGCGTCCTCGAATGGCACGGCTTCGACCACTCGGAGATAGTCGCCTATGTTTGTGGACAGGCGGACCCCCAGATTGAGGCGTTGGCTGACCGGCTGCTGGGCATTGGCGCCGCGCCGCCAGCGCCGATGCCCGTGGCGGTGAAGCACCTGCTGTCCCACCTGCCGATGGAGCGGGACGCGCTGCGCGTCAGGGCGCGGGCCGCGCTCGCACAGTCGGGATGGGACCCTGCGGCTATCGACCGCGCGTTGGACGGCGCGGCGGACACGGCGGGCACCGTTGCTGCGGCCAACGCCTTGGACAGGCACGGCTGGCCCGCTGGCGATGTGTTGGCGGCGCTGCCCGGCCTGGCGGTCCTGGCGGTGCCCGCATGAGCGGCCCGGCCCGCCAGGCCCCAGGCGGCGCGGTAGCGCAAGCCGGCCCGGCGTCCGTCGCCTGGGGCTTGCAGACCGCCGCGCAACTCCAAGCGAAGACCCTTCCGGGCTTGAAGATGTTCGTCGCCGGCCTGGTCGCAGAGGGGCTCACGGTCCTGGCCGGGGCGCCCAAGCTCGGCAAGTCCCTGCTGGCGCTGGACCTCGCGCTGTGCGTGGCGGACGGCACACAATTCCTTGGCGCGCGAACCCGCCAATGCGGGGTGATCTACCTCGCGTTGGAAGATTCCGAGCGGCGCCTGCAAGACCGAATCCGCCTCATACTGGGCGCCGCGCCCCAGTGGCCGCAGCGGTTTCGCTACTTGACGAAACTCCCTTCGCCGCTGATGCGTCAACACCTAGTCGGAATGTGCGACTCGCTGATCGATCAGCACCCTGACGTTGAGTTACTTGTTTTCGACACGTTGGCGCGGGTCAAGCCTCCACAGCGGGCCGGCGCCAACCAGTACGACGCGGACACCGACGCCTGGGGGCCGCTCCAAGCGTGGGCCGTGGCGCGGCGGGTCGCAGTCTTGGGGCTGCACCATGATAGAAAAGCGGGCGCCCCGGACTGGCTGGACAGCTTGTCTGGCTCGAAGGGGTTGTCCGGCGTGGCCGACACGGCGCTGCTGTTGCGGGGCGAGCGGGGCGGGCCGCGCGCCAACCTGTTCGTGACCAGCAGGGACCTCGATGACCGAGAGGCGTGGAAGTTGGAACGCGGCGGCGGGCCTGTGTGGCGGCTGGCGGGCCGCGCGCCGGCTGGGGCGGTGCTGGCCCAGACGGGTCTCGGGGACGCGCAGGCGCAACTGGCCGGGTTCTTGGCCGCTAACCCTGCCGGCGTGCGGCCGGTAGACGTGGCGGCGGCGCTGCCGGCATTGTTCCCTTCAGCGCAGCGCGCATCCCAGGCGCTGTGGCGGCTGGCGGACCAGGGACGGGCGAGCAAGTTGGGGCGCGGCCTGTATGGGCCAACTTCCTAGCCCGGTCTGAAAGTGCGAACTTTGCGAACTTTGCGAACTTCGAGGGCGCGCATATGCCCTGACCAGGGCGTTTCCCTTGGCCGCGAAGTTCCTCCCAAGTTCGCAGGTGTGAACTTCGGGGAACTTCGCCAGAGAGGGCCTGACGGTGTCCCCCGACCCTCTCTGGGGGGTGTTTCCGCAGGTCATCGGCCTGTAGGGAATGGAACTTCCCAGAGTTCGCACTATTCCCGTAGTTCACAGACTTCGCAGACTTCACACCTTCACTAGAGAGGTAGGAGACAGAATGACCAGGTATGAGGAGCTAGGCCGCGAAGCTGGTGGAGAGGCTGGGATAGGCGGCCGGGCGCGGCGGCGGGTTCCGGCACGAATCGACCCGGCGACGGGCCGACCCGACGAAGAATCCTGGGTCGAAACGGACTCGGACGAAGCGGCGGACGGCTGGGACCAACGAATCTGGCGGGAAAGCTGGTAGACTATGACCACCTTCAAGAGTTCGCGCCGCCCGGTCCTGGCATCCGGATACCGGGCGGCACCGAACTGGGCCAACCCGTCGAGAATCTCCGGGCCCGTCCAAACCAACCCAAAGCAGTGACGCACGGACGGCGGCATACCAATGATCGACCCAGCAGCGGCGCGCGCCGCTCGTAATCTACGCGGCGCCACCGAACACGCCCAGAAATAAATTCTGGGCCGGTATTCGTTCGCGGCGC
>JAITLE010000108.1 GCA_031278075.1 Bifidobacteriaceae bacterium
CCCTCGCGCTGGTACTCCACCAGGGGGTCGCGCTGCGCCATGGCGCGCAGGCCGATGCCATCCTTGAGATAGTCCATCTCGTAGAGGTGCTCGCGCCACTTGCGGTCCATCACCGCCAACAGGACCCGCCGTTCCAGCTCACGCATGGTGGACGCGCCGAGCTGAGCCTGGCGGGCCTCGTACGCGAGGTGGATGTCGGCTTTCAACTCGCGTTCGATCATGGCGGCCGTCAACCTGTTCGCGCCGCCGACCTCGGCGATCAGATCAGCTGCCGTCACAGTCGCCGGGAAAACGGCCCCGAGCCCGGCGAACAACACATCGAGATCCCATTCCTCGGGGGCGGCGCCCTGCGTCGCCACTCCCACAAAGGTGTCCACCACGTCATCCAAGAAGCCTTGGATGCGGTCCTCGATATTCTCGCCGTGAAGGATCGCGCGGCGCACCTCATAAACCACCGTGCGCTGATTGTTCATGACGTCGTCGTACTTCAGGACGTTCTTACGGATCTCGAAGTTGGTCGCCTCGACTTGCGCTTGCGCCGAGGCGATCCCGCGGCTGACCATCTTCGACTCGAGCGGCATGTCCTCCGGGAAACCGGTCATGGTCATGACACGCTCCGTCAACGAGGAGTTGAACCGACGCATCAACTCATCCTGGAGGGACAGATAGAACCGGGACTCGCCCGGGTCGCCTTGGCGGCCGGAACGGCCCCGCAGCTGGTTGTCGATGCGTCGCGACTCGTGGCGCTCGGTGCCGAGCACATACAGCCCGCCCAGGGCGACCACTTCCTCGTGTTCCTCGGCGACGGACCGCTGCGCCGCCGCGAGAGCGGCCGGCCAGGCGGCCTCATACTCTTGCGGGTCCTCATCAGGGTCCAGGCCGCGCTCCGCCAAAGCCTGGATGGCGCGGTGCTCGGCGTTGCCGCCCAACATGATGTCGGTGCCGCGGCCGGCCATGTTCGTCGCGACGGTGACAGCGCCCTTGCGGCCCGCCTCAGCGACGATCTCCGCCTCACGGCGGTGCTGTTTCGCGTTCAGCACGGAATGCGGCACGCCCCGCTTCTTCAGCAGGCTCGAGAGGTATTCCGATTTCTCCACCGAGGTGGTGCCGACCAGGATTGGCTGGCCTTTGGCGTGCCGCTCCACAATATCTTGGACCACGGCCTCCCATTTGCCGGGCTCACCTTTATAGACCAGGTCGGGCTGGTCAACCCGGATCATCTCCATATTGGTTGGGATGGGCACCACGCCGATCTTGTAGGTCGAGGCGAACTCAGCCGCCTCCGTGGCGGCGGTCCCGGTCATCCCGGAAAGCTTCTTATAAAGCCGGAAGTAGTTCTGCAGCGTGATCGTGGCGAGCGTCTGGTTCTCTGGTTTGATCTCTACGCCTTCTTTGGCCTCGATCGATTGGTGCATGCCCTCCGAGTAGCGCCGGCCCGGCAGGACGCGGCCGGTGTGCTCGTCGACGATCAAGACCTCGCCGCGCAGCACCACGTAGTCCTTGTCCTTGTGGAAGAGCTCCTTGGCGCGGATGGCGTTGTTCAAGAACCCGACCAGGGACGTGTTGACCGACTCGTAGAGGTTGTCGATCCCGAGGTGGTCCTCGACCCTCGCGATGCCCGGCTCCAAGACGCCGACAGTGCGCTTCTTGATGTCGACCTCGTAGTCGACGCCGGCTCGCATGGCGCGGGCCAACCGGGCGAATTCTGCGTACCACTTGTTCACATCGCCCTGCGCGGGGCCGGAGATGATCAACGGGGTGCGGGCCTCGTCCACCAGAATCGAGTCGACCTCGTCCACGATCACGTAATTGTGGCCGCGTTGCACCAGGTCCGCGGCCTGCCAGGCCATGTTGTCCCGAAGATAGTCGAAACCGAACTCATTGTTGGTGCCATAGGTGATGTCGCAGGCGTACTCGCGCCGCCGCTCCTTAGGAGTCTGGCCCACCAGGATGCAACCCGTGGTCAAACCAAGGAAACGGAACACGCGACCCATCAGCTCGCTTTGGTAGGAGGCCAGATAGTCGTTCACCGTCACGACATGCACCCCCTCGCCGGCCAGCGCGTTGAGGTAAGCCGGGAGAGTCGCGACCAGGGTCTTGCCCTCGCCCGTCTTCATCTCCGCGATGTTGCCTTGGTGCAGCGCGGCGCCGCCCATGAGCTGCACGTCGAAGTGCCGCTGCCCCAGCGTCCGCCGGGCCGCCTCCCTGACCGCCGCGAAGGCCTCCGGCAGCAGGTCGTCGAGCGTCTCGCCCGCCGCCAGGCGCTCCTTGAACCGCCCCGTCTCCTCCTTCAACTCCTCGTTCGACATGTCCTCGAAGGCCGGCTCAAGCGCGTTCACCTGCTCGACTATCCCATGGAGGCGGCGCAGCACCTTGCCTTCGCCCATGCGCAGGATCTTGTCCATCAAACCGCTCACATCGCCCACTTTCCTTCGGGGTCCACAATGGTTCGCCGCTCCTCGGCGCGAACCGCCACTCAATGCTACGGCCAACGGTCGGCGCGGCCGGACTAGATGGCCACCCATGTCGGCGCCGTGACTCGGCGCGCCGCGACCCACATCAGGGCCGACTCGCCGGCGTCGCCCAAACGGGCCCGCTGATCCATGGCGCCACGCTCCCCCCAGATCGGCGGGCGCTGGGGCTGAGCAGCGCCCGGGGCGCGGGGCGCGGAACTCTACACTTCTCGTCTCTGGCGGGAGAAGTGTAGGAATGGTCAAGCCCGCCCAGATCGCCGTGCAGGTGGCCCGGACCAGCGCGAGCCCCTGACCTGCGGAGACACGTCCCAGGGGCGTTCGCGGTCAAGATGCCAGCCGGGGCGTGGGTCGCGGAACTCTACACTTCTCGTCTCTGACGGGAGAAGTGTAGGAATGGTCAAACCCGCCCAGATCGGGGTCCACGGGACCAGAACCAGCGCAAGCCCCTGACCTGCGGAAACACGTCCTGGGCGGGTTCATGGTCAAGATGCCAGCCGGGGAGCAGGGCGCGGAACTCTACACTTCTCGTCTCTGACGGGAGAAGTGTAGGAATGGTCAAATCCGTCCCGATCGACGTTCACCAGGCCGGAACCCGCTCGAGGCCTTGACCTGCGGAAACGCAAATTGGCGGGTTCTCGGGCTGAGCTGCGCCCGGGGTCGCGGGGCGCGGAACTCTACACTTCTCGTCTCTGGCGGGAGAAG
>JAITLE010000162.1 GCA_031278075.1 Bifidobacteriaceae bacterium
CACGAGCGCCACAACCCGCTGTTCGGCGGCCGCTCGCCCGCGCCTGATCCCGCCGCGTTGACCGCCCTGATCGACCTGGTGCGCACCGGTCCGTACGATCTGGGGCTCGCCACCGACGGCGACGCCGACCGCATCGCGATAGTCGACCGCGACGGCCGGTTCGTCTCCGCCAACGAGTTGCTGCTGCTCCTCTACTACTACCTCCACGAGCACCGGGGCGGCCACGGCGGCGTGGTCCGCAACACGGCCACGACGCACCTGTTGGACCGGCTCGCCGCGCATTTCGGGGAGACAGCCGTGGAAGTGCCAGTCGGCTTCAAACACATCACCAAAGGTATGCACGATGCCGACGCCCTGCTCGGCGGGGAATCTTCCGGTGGTTTGACGGTGCGCGGGCACATCCTGGGGAAGGATGGGATCTTCGCCTGCGCCCTGGTGGTCGAGATGGTCGCCCGCACCGGCCGGCAGATCGCCGAGCTGCTGGACGAGATCTATGCCATAACCGGGCGGTTGTGGTCCGTCGAGGCGTCTCTGCCCGCCACGCCCGAGATGCGTCTCGCGCTGCCGCGGCGGCTCGCCGCAGTGGGCGACGCGGCTGATCCGGCCCTGGCCGGCACGCCCGCCGAGGGGTTCGCCTTGGCGCTGGGCGGCTACGGCGTCACCGGAGTCAGCCTCGCGGACGGATTCAAATTCACGCTCGAAGACGGGGCGTGGGGGCTGCTCCGGTTCTCTGGGACGGAGCCGGTCTTGCGCCTGTTCGCCGAGGCCCCGACCGAAGACCGCGCCGACGCGATAATCGCGGACCTGGCCAGCTTGGCCCGCGGCGCGCACCCGACCGCCTGAACCCCGGCCACCCGAACCCGACCAAGAGAGACAGCCGCCACCAATGCGCTACGGCCACTTCGACACCGCCGCCCACGAATACGTCATCGACCGAGTCGACCTGCCCACATCCTGGATCAACTTCCTTGGGACACAAGACTTCTGCACTGTGATCAACCAGGTGGCGGGCGGGTATTCGTTCTACCGGTCCTCCGAACGCGGGCGCGTCACCCGGTTCCGGCCCAACGGCGTCCCCAAGGACCGGCCCGGCCATTACGTCTACCTGCGGGACCGCGCGGACTCCGACTTCTGGTCGATCTCCTGGCAGCCCGTCGGGAAACCGCTCGGCGACGGCCCCGGCCAAGCGTGGCACAGGGCGCGGCACGGACTCGGTTACAGCGTGTTCGAATGCGTTTACAACGGCGTCGAGGCGACCCAGCGGGTCTTGGTCCCAGTCGACGCCGCCGCCGAGATCTGGGACGTGACAATCACCAACCGTTCGGACCGGGTCCGAGAATTGGACGTGTTCGGATACGTCGAGTTCTCATTCCACACGGTCCTGATCGACAACCAGAATTTCCAGATGTCGCTCTATGCGGCGGGCGCCTCCTATGAGGACGGGATCATCGAAGATGACTTCCATTACGAGCCCTGGACCCACCATTTCTTCACTTCCACCCGCCCGCCGATCGGTTTCGACTGCCTCAGAGAAGAGTTCATCGGGGCGTGGAACACCGAGACGGACCCCTGGGCAGTCGTCCGCGGGCGGTGCGGCATGTCCCAGGGCGCCACGCAAAACCACTGCGGGGCGCTGCAGCACACCATCACCCTCCAACCCGGTGAAACGGTGCGCTTCGCCTACATCCTGGGCTACGGCGACCGAGCCGAGGGGGCCGCGCTGCGCGCCCGGTTCAGCGCCGAAGGCGCAGTCGACCAAGCGATCGACGCGCTGACCAGCCACTGGCAGACGCGACGGGAGAAGCTGGCGGTGAGCACGGCATCGGGCGACATGGACGTCTTGTTGAACGATTGGACGCTGTACCAAGCGGAAACGTGCGTGGTCTGGTCGCGCTTCGCGTCTTTCGTGGAAGTGGGCGGACGGACGGGCTTAGGCTACCGCGACACGGCGCAGGACCTGATGGCGGTGCCACACACCAATCCCGCGGCGGCGGAACGGCGAATAACTCAACTGCTGCGCGGCCAAATGCGCGCCGGTTACGGGCTGCACTTGTTCGACCCGGAATTGTTCGAGGACAACGCGCGTCCCGAAATCCCAGTCGGCGTGAAACTGCCCACTGTGGTGCCGACGGATAAGCGAGGGCAACTGCACGGCATCGAAGACGCGTGCTCCGACGACCACCTGTGGCTGGTGCCGTCCACGCTGGCGTACGTCAAGGAGACGGGCGATCTGGCGTTCCTAGAAAGGCCGGCGCCATTCGCGGACGGTGGCACGGCGACTGTCTATGAGCACCTGCTGCGCGCGGTCGACTTCACCGCCGCGCACCTCGGCGCGAACGGGCTGGCGCAAGGACTGCGTGCGGACTGGAACGACTGCCTGAACCTGGGCGGCGGCGAATCGACTCTGGTGACGTTCCTGCACGTCTGGGCGGCGCGGGAGCTCGCGGGGGCGGCTCGGCGGCTGGGCCGGTCGCAGGACGCGGCGCGGCTCGAGGCCATGGCGCGGGCCTCCGCGGACGCCGCGAACGACGCGGCCTGGGACGGCGGCTGGTACCTGCGCGGGTTCACCGCGGCGGGGCGGCCGATCGGGTCGGCTGAGTCAACGGAGGGGAAGCTGTTCTTGGAGCACACGCCGTGGGCTGTGATCTCGGGCGCGGCGCCCCGTGAGCGGGGCGTCCTGGCGATGGACGCGATCTGGGAACGGTTGCGCTCGCCGCATGGCGCGCACCTGCTGTGGCCCAGTTACACGCACGTCGACGACTCGATCGGCTATGTCACCCGGGTTTATCCAGGCGTCAAGGAGAACGGCGCGATCTTCTCGCACCCGAACGCTTGGCCGATCATCGCTGAGGCGATGCTCGGGCGGGGCGACCGTGCTTTTGAGTATTACCAAACCATGGCGCCCACCAGGTATAACGACCTGGCGGAGGTGCGCCGCGCGGAGCCGTACGCGTACTGCCAGTTCATCTACGGCCGCGACCACCCGTTGTACGGCCGCGCGGAGAACCCGTGGCTCACGGGGACGGCCGGCTGGATGTACACCGCCGCGACCCAGCACATCCTCGGGATCCGCCCGGATTGGGACTCCTTGGTGGTGGACCCGTGCATCCCGGCGGACTGGCCCGGATTCAGTGTGACGCGGCAGTGGCGCGGCGCCATCTATGAGATCACGGTGGACAACCCGGCTGGCGTCAGCGCGGGCGTCGCGTCGGTCGAGGTGACGGGTCTGGGAGCGCCTGAGCCGGTCCTGGATCCGGCGACCGGCCGCCGCCTGGCGCGCCTCCCGGTCGCACCCACTCGGGGACCCTTGGCCGGCGTCGACCGGTTCACCGTCCGCCTGGTTCTCGGCTGAACCCGTCTGATTGGCCCGCCGTGCCGCGGCAAGGGGGTCTGACTTGGAGTTCTGCGCGGTTCGAGGTCCGGGGCGGGGTGGTGCGGGTGCGGGGCCGCGTCCATGCGCGGCGAAGCTGTTCGAGCCGCGCGGAGGGATTGAGTGAGACGCACATGGCGGAGAGCATGGGATTCGAACCCATGGACGCCCTGGCGGACGTCAACGGTTTTCAAGACCGTCCCGATCGGCCACTCCGGCAGCTCTCCTGGGCGTCGCGTCCAAGGCTACCCGGTCGGCCGGAGGGTTGGACTTGGCCCGGTCTCTAAACCTCGATCCACCGATCCGCGCCTACTGCGCCGCTCGCCAGCTAGGCACGCTGGTCTCCCCTGACCAGCCGGGCAGGCCACCGGGTAGCCATCGCCGGCCAGGAACGCCCATCGCACCCGTCTAGTGCTTCCCTGCGGCGATCATCGGTGGATCCAGGCTAAACGGAAGCGCGACACCTGGGTGGGTTGTGGTTGTTCACATCACGGCCTGAGAGGGGTCGCACTTCCGTGGCATGACATCACAAGCACTTGAGCCTGGGCCAGAGGATCCAGGTGTTAGCTGCCAGCTTCTTGGGACCGCTGGTTGGGGTTTTCTGCCAGGAGCATGGGACCACCTGTCTGCCGGGAACATGGGACCGTATGGTGGCGGTTTCTGCCAGAAACATGGGACCGTCCGGCGTGTCTTGGGGCGCGGTGGGCGGGACGCGGCCGGCGGGGCGCGGCCGGCGGGGTGGACGGCATCGTGCGGCTGGCGGGGTGGACGGCATCGTGCGGCTGGCGGGGTGGACGGCATCGTGCGGCTGGCGGGGTGGACGGCATCGTGCGGCCAAGAGTGAGACGACGCTCCACCCGCAAGTCGCTGATCAGCGCAAATACCAGCTAGGATCGCGGCCGGGAGTGATCACGCGCAGGCCGTAGAGCCGTGCGGCCGAAGCGACCTCGGGGTTGTAAGTGATCATGACGGTGATCGCCTCCTCGGCGGCGGCGAGGCCCACGTGGAGCGCGGCGTACGGCGAGACCGCCGCCACCGCGTACGAGCCGATCTCCAAAGCGCGGCCCGAGACCGGGATCTCGGGGACGCCGCCAAGCTGGTCGTAAACCCGCATGCGGCGCCCGTGGTCCAACCCGACCAGGTGCTCGCCGGCCTCCCAGCGGGCCAAGATGGAGGTGACGAGTTCGTTCTCGTGGGCGGCGATCCACTCGCGGAGCACCTCGGACTCGGCTGAATCGTCCACCGCCCGCACAATCGCGGTCCCGTCGAGGTAGTAGCGCACG
>JAITLE010000171.1 GCA_031278075.1 Bifidobacteriaceae bacterium
CCCCTTTTGGGCAATTGCGGACACAACCACCGCCGCCCAACCCCGACCGACCAGACCCGCCAACACCCACGCTCCCGCATCTCCGCAGGTCAGCGAGCCACCCAGCGCCACACCCCGCAAACCCCCCGACGACAACCCAACGACCACCTGTCCGCAATTGTCCAAAAGGACCTGATCCGGCCCCTTTTGGGCAATTGCGGACACACTCCGGCGTTCGCGAGGGGAGATAGGCTCAGGGCATGGGTACCAGCCGCAAGCGCAGAGTCAGGCGTTCCACCGCGGGGCCAACCACGATCCTCTCGGACGCGCCGCTGATAACAGTGATACCGGTGGCAGAACACGCTGTCTCACCAGCCGCAGCCCCACCGGGAGCCACGGCCGCGCCCGCCAGTTCGACCGCTGCGCCCTCGGCGCGGCCGCGACCAAGCCGCAAGGCATCGGCATCAGACTCGGTGCTGCCCCGGGCGGCCGATTGGGACCAGCCCGCTGCGTGGGGTGACCACCCGGAGGAGGACGACAGCATCCTCGCCGAGGTCCCGCCGCATTGGTCCTGAGACCGCCGACAAGGGAAAGCACGATCGGACATAACGTTACGCTTGGCGCGCTGACCTGCGCAGACGGGTCACTGTCGCGTTAGCTTCCCAGGCCGCCCGGACGGGCGCCGCGATCCTGGCACACGCGGCGCGACGCCCCACCGGACCCCACGCCCTGACCTGCGCAAACGGCCACTTTCGCGTTAGCCTACCCGGACCGCGGAGATCACCGCCCAGGACGCGGCGCCGCCGATCAGCTCCGCTTCGGCGGAGGTCACCGCGACCAGGAGCAGACCGTCCTGGGCGTCTGCGCCGCTGATCAGGCCGGCGCCGAGCCCGCCGATCAGACCGGCCGCGCCGTCCGTCGCGCCGGATGGCGCACCGAGCACCAAAGCCGAGTGAGCCAACACCTGGGCGGGAACGATCGACCGGCCGCCGTCCATTCCCGCGGACGCCATGATGTCGACCAAGTCACCCGGCCCCACCAATGCGGCCATCCCAGGATCACTCAGCCGCACAGCGGCCGCGACCCGGCCCGCCGGCACTTCATCCCAGCGGCCGGCCGCCGTCAATAGACCCTCCTGCAGGACCGTCCCCTCGCCGAGGGGGACGCGAAGGCTTTGGCCGACGGCATCGTCTAGCTGGGTGAGCACGGTGTCCGGGACGAGCGAGCTTGGCACGTGCGCGATTCGGAGATCCTCTTCTTGGAGGATGGCGCCCGCTTCGACGGCGCCGACGAGGACCACCACGGGCCTGCCGCCGTTCGCCGCCTCGACCACGCCGGGAAGCGCCACACGCACCAAGAGCGCGGCGAACAGCGCGGCGAACGCCCACCGCAACCGCCACGCCAGCGACCGCAGGGCACGATGCCGTTCAGGGTTCAGCACAGCCCGAGGCTAGGGCCCCGGTGACGGTCAGAAGGCAGGAAACGCCGCGGCCTGTGGATGGCGCCGGACGGCTCCGGCTTTACGCCATGTGGCGGTTTGGCGGACTCGTCAGCGCGCGCCGGCTGCGACCGGGGTCTTCGTGGTCTCCGATTTGCCGCCAGCCGCGTTGGGAGCGGACTCCGCGGCCGTCTTCTTGTCATTGCTCGTCGCACGTGAATCCGACGCCAGGGACGCCGTGCCGCTCTTCCCCCCCGCGCGGGAGTCGGTTCGGTAGAACCCCGACCCCTTGAACACGACGCCGACCGAGTTCAACACCTTGCGGAGCCTGCCCGCGCACCTTGGGCAAACCGTCAGCGCCGGGTCGGCGAACGACTGGCGCTGGTCGAAGCGATGGTCGCATTGCTTGCAGGCGTACGTGTATGTCGGCATGATGCTCCTGGAATGAGTTAGCACTCGGGTTATTCGAGTGCTAACACTACTACTGAGCGCCCTATTCCCGCACGCCTACGGCTTGTCCATCTCACCGCCGTGGCACGGTGCGCCGTGACCCGCACCTGGGCGCGTTCGTCGGCGCCGCCCACACGTCTGCGCTGGTCCATGGCGCCACGCTCCCCCAGACCGGCGGGTTCCGGAGCTGAACTGCGCCCGGGGGCGACGGGCGCGGGCGCGGAACTCTACACTTCTCGTCTCTGGCGGGAGAAGTGTAGGAATGCTCAAGCCCGCCCGGGTCGGCGTCCAAGGGGCCAAAACGAGCGCGAGCCCCTGACCTGCGGAAACACGCCCCGAGCGGGTTGACGGTCAACACGTGGGCTGCGGCGCGGGCCGCGGAACTCTACACTTCTCGTCTCTGGCGGGAGAAGTGTAGGAATGGTGACGCCCGCCCGGGTCGGCGTCCAAGGGGCCAAAACGAGCGAGAGCCCCTGACCTGCGGAAACTCGTCCCGAGGGGGTGTCGGCCCAACACGCGTCCCGACGCCCGGGTCGCGGAACTCTACACTTCTCGGATCTGGCGGGAGAAGTGTAGGAATGGTCACGCCCGCCCGGATCGGCGACAACCGGACCAAAACCCTCGCAGGGCCCTGACCTGCG
>JAITLE010000198.1 GCA_031278075.1 Bifidobacteriaceae bacterium
ATCGTCCAAGAGATCAACAACCGGCCCCTCGGCGTCCTCGGGTGGGCCACCCCCACCGAAGCCTTCCACACCCAACTAGAATCAACCCAAGCCACAACCAGTTGCACTTCGAACTAGAAACCGGGTTCGCGTCATCGAGATTGGCGCATAGGTTGGCCCCGGGCTGGAACCGCTTGACGCGGCGACGGCCACCGGGCCGCCCTTCGAGGAAAGTCTCAAATCCCACTCGGAAGGAGACGACCACGATGACCGTCGCTCCTAGTGTCGACCCTGCCCGCAGCCCCTACCGCGTCCGGCTGCGCGCCGGGGTTGGATGAGCTTCACGCTCCCCCCGGACCACTCCGGCCCGCTTCAGGAGGCGGCCGCAGGGTAGCCGCGACCCAGATTCCGAGCGCCACACCGGCCAGGTCTGCCAGCGCGTCCCACGGATCGGCGGACCTGGCAGGCAACGCCGCCTGGATGAACTCGCTCACAACCCCGTGCGCCGAGAACAGCGCCGCCACCAGCGCGGTCCGCCCGGTCAGCCTGCTCCACACGGCGGTCGCCAGAGCGAAGGCCACGCAATGGACGAGCTTGTCGGCGAACGGGACGGGCGGTGGGACGGCATCGGGCAACGATGGCGCGTAGAGCATCGCGAGCTGCGCGGCGAGCGCAAGCCAGGCGGCTGCGGTCAAGGCCCTTCGGGAGGAACCGCGCGCTGTCACCCCCACAACCTACAACGGAGAGTTGGGCGGGCCAGCGATCCACAGGCTCGGCGTTCCACAGGCCTGCCGCCACGGCTTGCGCCAAGATCGCTGGCGCGTGGGAGCATTCGAGGCATGGGTCAACACACTTCGAGAGCGGTGATCATCGAGCGCGTCACCCGGCTGATGGCGCTGTCAGAGTCACCGCATGAAGCCGAAGCCGCGTTGGCGGCCGAACGCGCCACCAAGCTGATGCTGCAGTGGGTGATCGACGACGCGGAGCTGGCCGGGGCTGATCGGACGGAGGAACCGGTCCGCGAGGAAGTCGCTCTGCCCGGCGCCAAGAGCGGGTTGTTCGAGATGTTCTCGCTGCTCAAGGCTGTGGCCCAGGCCTACGGCTGCCTGGTGTTCTTCCACAGGGACCACTATTCGCGCGCGGGTTCTCGGGCCATCGCGCCGACCGCCACATTGGCGGGGTTCACCGCTGAGGTGGCGTCCGTGCAGCGGTTGTTCGCGACGCTCGCGACCGTCATGGCCGGGGACTGTCGGCGCGGATGGCGCGAGGTTCATTCGGCCGCTGAGGCGCAAGTGCTCGCGACCCGGGCCGCGCTGGGGTTGGACACTCGCGTCCGCTTGTCAGATCACGGCCACGCCGCTTACCGCCGGGGCTTCTACGAGGGGTTCACCGCCCGGATCGCGCACCGCCTCGGAGCGGTGCGGGCGGCGGTCGAGGGCGCCCAGGCGGACATCGGCAAGGCGCTGGTGCTGGTGGGACGCCAGGAGCGGGTCACCGCCTGGGTCGATGAGAACATGAACGTCCGCACCGAGCAGATCCGCTGGGCGCAGGCGTCGGCAGCCGGCTGGGATGCGGGCGCCGCGAGCGGGGATCGCGCCCCGCTGGGGCTCGCCCAACTGGGTGGCAAGACCCGAAGGGACGCGAAATGACCGGGCGCGGCCCGACAGGGCGCGACGCGACGGAAGACGGCGGCGCCGGGCGCTGCGCTGGCAGGCGCCGCGTGACACGACCCGGCCCAAGCGAGCGCGGCGCGAGCGAGCGCGGCGCGAAGGGGGACGGCGCGACGGGGGCCGGCGCGAGTGGCCGCGGCCTGCCAGAACACGGCACGACGGCGGTTATCCACAGGGTGAGCCCGTTCTGGCGGCGCGCATGCCGCCGAGGGGGCACTATGGACCCCGTGACCGCCGACCGCGCGCCTGCGCCAACCGCCAACGCCGAACCCGCACCCACCGAAGCCGGGACAGCCGGCGCCGCCGCCACGACAGCGGCTCCCACCAGCGGTTCCGCGCCCACCACGCCCGAGCTGCGACGCTGCTTCGGGGGCGACGACCCTGTCTACAGCGCTTACCACGACACCGAATGGGGCGTCGAACTGCACGGCGACCAGGAGATCTTCGAGCGGATCAGCCTCGAGATCTTCGCGGCGGGTCTGGCATGGCTCACTGTGCTGCGCAAACGCGACGCTTTCCGGGAGGCGTTGGCGGGCTTCGACCCCGCCGCTGTCGCACGATTCGACGAAGCGGACGTGGAGCGCTTGATGAACAACGCGGGGATCATCCGGAATCGATCCAAGATCGAGGCCACGATTCACAACGCGCAGGTTCTCACCGCCTGGCAAGCCGAGGGCGGCTCCCTGGACCGCCTGGTGTGGTCTCACCGCCCGTTCTCCCACCCGGCGCCGGTCACTCCAGCGGACATCCCAAGCGGCATCCCCGAGTCGTCCGCCCTGACGGCCGCGTTGAAAAAGGTCGGGTTCAAGTGGGTCGGCCCCACCGTGGCATACTCCACGATGCAAGCGGTCGGGGTAGTCGACGACCACCCGCTGACTTGCCCAAGACACACCGCCAGATGAGCCCATAGGCGCCGCGTCGCGCCGCGCGGCTTCTGGCGACTCCAGCGCACCCGAAGCTGATCCGCGGCGACCGATGTGCCAGGGCCCCGATCTCGGGCGGGCTAGGCTGGCACGCGTGCCGGAACTGCCAGAGGTCGAGACCGTTCGGCGAGGGCTCGCCGAACTCGTGGTCGGGCGGACGATCGACTGGATCGATGTGCTCGAGCCCAAGTGCTTCATCGGTGACCCCGCGGCTCTGACAGGGCACGTCTTCGCGGCGGCGCGGCGCCGCGGCAAGGTCCTCATCCTTGACCTGGACGGCGGGTTGTCGCTGGTGGCGCACCTCAAGATGACCGGCCAGATGGTCTTCCGTGGCGGCGGCGCAGGCCCCGACGCGCCGGGCGTGTCAGCGGATCCAGCCGAGGCGGTCCAACGATCCCACAACTGGGGCGCGGGTCATCCCACCGATTCGCTGATCGGCGACCTGCCGGACCGGTCCACCCGGGTGGTCGTTCACTTCACCGACCGGGCCGCCCTCTATTTCAACGACCAGCGCAAATTCGGTTGGCTCGCGCTGACGCGATCTGACCAGGTCCAACGTGTGCCACTCATCGCGAAGATGGGCCCCGAGCCGCTTGAAGGCGACCCTTGGCCCGAGTTCCGCCGCCGCGCACGCCGCCACCAGGGCACATCGATCAAGGCGGCGCTGTTGAACCAGGAGGTGGTCGCGGGGATCGGCAACATCTACGCCGACGAGGCGCTTTGGCACGCCCGCGTGCACCCAGCCACCCGAGTCGGCGACGTGTCCGACGCCAAATTGAAGGCGCTGCTCGCAGGCGCGGCGGCCTCGATGGAGCTGTCGCTCTCGTTAGGCGGTTCCACCGACCGCAACTATGTCGACGCCGAGGGCCGGCGCGGCGCCTACCTCGACTTCGCCGAGGTGTTCCGGCGCGACGGCCAGCCATGTCGGCGCTGCGGGCGAGAGATCGTCAAGACCCGCGTCGCTGGCCGGGGCACCCACTACTGCCCCAAATGCCAACGGGAGCCGCGAGCCTAGGGCGCCGGGGGAACCTCGCGGGGCCGGACGGCATCGTGCGCTGGGCGGAACGCCACGAAACCGTGGCGCCACCGCGACGCTACAGCGAGTCGCCGAAGTCGGCGCGGAACTTCGCCACAAGCTGGTCCGCCCAATCGCCGAGCGGCTCGAGGCGGCCGTAGAAGAATCGCAAGATCTCGGGCTCTTCCCTCCAGCGCAGTCCGCCGATCAGGCGGCGGTTCGCATGGAGCCAACGAACGCGGTCCACAGCGTAGTTGACCTGGGACAACGTGAACACGCGCCGCGGCACGGCCAAGCGCACCAGTTCCATGTGCGCCAGCGGCTCGCTGCCATCCGGGTCGCGTTGCTCGGACATGGTGCCGCGTTCCATGCCGCGCACGCCCGAAGCGATGTAGATCGCGCCGGCCAGCGCGGCTGCCGGGTATTCGTTCTGCGGCACATGGTCGATGAACCGCATCGCGTCGACGTGGGCGCCCAGCCCGCCGGCCGGTTTCACCACCGGCACACCGTGGCCATCCAACTCCGAGACGATGTGCTCGATGAACTGCGGCCCTTGGTTGATCATGTCCTCGTCCATGGTCTCCTCGAGGCCCACGGTGATCGCCTCCATCTCGCGCACAGACATGCCGCCGTAGGTGAGGAAGCCCTCATACATGGGGACCAGCCCGCGCATCCGCTTGTACGCGGCCTCGTCGCGGACGCAGATCCCGCCACCGCGGCCGAAGCCGAGCTTGCGGGCCGAGAAATAGACGATGTCGCAGGCGTCCGCCATGGCCCGGGTTATCTCGCGAATGCTCATGCCAGCGGCGGCCGGTTCGCGGACCTTGATGAAATGCAGGTTGTCCGCGAGCAACGAGGCGTCTAAGACCAGGGTGAACCCGTATTTGAGGCAGGCCGCGCGCACGTGACGCAAGTTTTCCAGGGAGAACGGCTGGCCGCCAATCAGGTTGGTCCCGGCCTCCATTCTCACAAACGCGACCGAACCGGCGCCGCGGTCCGCGACTAGCTGATGTAGCGCGGCCACGTCGAAATTCCCCTTGAACGGGTCGATCGCCGTGACCGACAGCCCCTCCGGCACGATGAATTCCAGCACTTCGCCGCCTAGCTCGACGATATGGGCTTTCGTGGTGGTGAAGTGATAATTCATCGGCACGGTCAAACCGGGCCGGACATAGGTCTTCGCCAGGATGTGCTCCGCCGCGCGGCCTTGGTGGGCGGGCAGGAAATACTCCATGCCGAAGATCTCTCGGAGTTTCTCGTGTAGCCGGGTGAAGGTGGCGGAGCCGGCGTAGGCGTCGTCGGCGACCAGCATCGCCGCCTGTTGGCGGTCCGACATCGCGTTGACGCCGCTGTCGGTCAGCATGTCGAGGAACACGTCCTTGTTCTGCAGCAGGAACGTGTTGTAGCCCGCTTCTTCGATGGCGCGCAGCCGCTCTTCGATCGGCAGCAGCGTCAGCTTCTGGATGATCCGCACTTTGTGCATCTCCAGGGGCAGGTCTTGGCCGCTGAAATATCTCACTTTAGGCATTTGGGCAACTTTCGGGTCGGGCCGCGCCACCGCGCGCGGCGCCCTTTTAGACTAGACGACGCGCCCAGGTTTCGACTCCAGACACGCGGTGTGCCGCCCGATGCCGTCCGCTCACCCTTGCTCGGCGCGGCCCGCCCACGCCGCCCCGCCACGGCCCCCGTTCGATCCGCCGGCCCGGGCAGCCCCCCGGCCTCACCAGCCCCGGGCGCGCCACTCCGCGAGGCGGGGGCGCTCCGCGCCCAGCGTTGTGGGCGCCCCATGCCCAGGGTGCACTATGGTCGAGTCCGGATAGACCGCGAAGACGCGTTCCACCACGTCACCCAACAATTGGCCGAAGCGGGCAGGGTCCCGGTCGGTGTTTCCCACGCCCCCGGGGAACAGCGAATCCCCGGTGAACAAGTGCGTCGGCTGGCCGTCCTCGCCGTAAGCCAACGCGATCGAACCCGGGGTGTGCCCCCTCAACCCGATCACGTCCAGGGTCAGACCGCCGGAACGCACCTTGTCCCCGTGGTCGAGCGGCTGCTTGACACGAACCCCCACCTGACGTTCGATCGCCGCCACATCGTCACGCCCGGCCAGGATCGGGGCCGATGTCGCCGCCGCCAGCGCCCCCAGCGCCCGGATGTGGTCGCGATGGCTGTGGGTGGTGATGATAGCCCGCAGGGTCGGCTGCGGTGCGTCGCGGGACGCGGCACGCAGCAACCGGCCAATCTTCGCCATGTCGTCGGCGGCGTCGATCAGGATCTGGTGGCCGCTGGCAACCGCGGTCAACAGGTAGATGTTGTTGTCCATCGAGGACACCGCCACTCGCCTGATCGTCACGTCGGGCGTGACCGCGATCAGCGCGCATGGGTTGGCGCCGGCGACGGGCAGAGCCCCGCTGTCGAATTCCATGATCCTAGCTAACCGCTAAACACTGTCATCTCGGCCAAGAATTCAGCATTTTCGCTTGGGCGGTGTTCGTCCGCGACGGCTCTACAGGCCGCCCTCGCCCGGCACGATCAGCCCCGTCTCGTACGCGAACACCACGACGTGCACCCGATCCCGCAACCCCAGCTTCTTCAGCACCGCCCCGACGTGCGTCTTCACAGTCGTGTCGGAGACCACCAGCCGTTCCGCGATTTCCGCGTTCGTCAGTCCCGCCGCCAGCAAGTCGAACACCTCGCGTTCCTTCGCGGTCAAAGCGCCCACATCTTGCACGATGCCGTCCGCCCGCGCCCCCTGCCCGAGCGTGCCGCCAGCGTGCCCGCCCGGCAGTCGCGCCGCGAACAGATCCAGCATCCGCTTGGTTATCCGAGGAGACACCGCCGCCTCGCCGGAGGCGACCGACCGGATCGCCTCCACTAGCTGAGCGGGCCGCACGTCCTTGAGCAGGAACCCGCTGGCGCCCGCCTTCAACCCGGCGAACGCGTATTCGTCCAAGTCGAACGTGGTGAGCAGCAGAACCTTCGTCGCCGGCCAATCCGCCACGATCCGGCGTGTCGCCTCGATCCCGTCCATGGCGGGCATCCGCACATCCATCAGGACCACATCCGGTCGCAACGCCGCGACCTGCGCCAACGCGGTCGCCCCGTCGGCGGCTTCTCCCACCACCTGAAGATCCTCCTCGGCGGCGAGCACCATCGCGAACCCCATGCGCATCAGCGCCTGGTCGTCGACCAACAGCACCTTGGTCATCGCCCTTCCTCCTGTTCGAGGGTGGCCCGCACCAGCCAACCGCCGTCCGGTGTGGCTCCCGCTTCAAGCTTCCCACCGAACACCTCAGCCCGTTGCCGCATCCCGATGACGCCCCGCCCGGAACCGTCCCACGGCGGCGCCGCGGAGCCCTGCCGGGGCGGCCCGTTCTCCACGGTCACTTCGCGCCAGCCCGGCGCGGGCTCGCGCACAGCCACTTTCGCCCACCTTGTGGACGGCGCGTGCCGCAGCACGTTGGTGAGCGACTCCTGCACGATCCGGTAGACCGCGAGCCCCAGCGCCTGGTCTGGTTGAGTTCTGGCGGCGAGCTCCAACTGGACCGGCAGGCCCGATTCCTTGAACGAGTTGACCAGCGCCAGCAGATCCTCGATCCCGGGCTGTGGTTCCAGCTCCGGTTCGGAGCGCAGGATCGCGAGCAGCCGCCGCATGTCTGAGACCGCGCTCCGGCCGGTCTTAGAGACCTGCGCCATCGCCGCCCGCGCCCGCACGGGATCCTTGTCGACCGCCGCCTGCGCGCCATCGGACAGGGTCACCATGACCGCCACCGAGTGCGCCACCACGTCGTGCATCTCACGCGCGATCCGTTCCCGCTCCTGGCTCACGGCGATCTGCGCCCGCTGGTCGCGTTCTTGGGCCAGGTGCCGCGCCGAGTCGATCAGCGCCGCGACGTACCGCCGCCGCGCCCCGACCTGGGCGAACAGGCTGACCAACAAGGCCAGCCAACACAGCAGCGCGACCTCGACGACGGCGCCATCCCTGGCGCCCAGGCCGGTGAAGAGCGTCAGCGCTGCGCCGACCAGGACCACAGCCGCCCCGCCGCAGATCCAGATGGCTTTGGCGCTGGCACGCTGACCCACCGCGAACAGCGCGAAGACCAGCAACACCCAGTCGAACGCGCTCAACAGCACTGCGGACGTCACGCCGCAGGTCAAGGCGACCGCAGTCAGCCAGATCGGGTGTCGCCGCCGCCACACCGCCAAGCCGACGGCGCCGATGACCCAGACACAGACTGCGTAGACGATCACCGTGGCGTCGCCTCTCGGCATCTGGGCCTCCAGCACCACCTCGAGGCCCTCGGAGTCTTGAGCTCTGTTCGTCATGAACATTGTGCCGCCCAAAGCCACCGGGTAGACCAACGTGTACAGCCCAGCCGCGAGACAGTCCATGAGGCGGGGATGGGCGGCGGCGTAGCGCCGGAAACTCCCCGGCTTCGGGATCGGCTCCCTAGGGCCGGCGCCGGACGAGCCAGGGGGCGGGATGTCGGCACGCGAGTCTTGGCGCGGCACCGTGTGGCTTCCCTCCTTCGCTCCCCTTGCGTCTAACGGTAGCCCCCGGGCCGCGTCACGCCTCGCGCGCGGAGGACCGGGCCGGTGAACGCCGCGCGTCTCAGCCGCTGAACGTCACGCGTCGCGCGCGCGGAGAACCGCCCACCCGCCCGCGAGAGCGGCCCCGGCCCACAAGGCAAGGCACACCACCGCGCCACCAAAGCCGCCCAGGGCCGAATCCGCTGGATTGAACAAGGGTTCCGCCAACACAATGTTCGCGGCGCCACCCGGCAGGATGTCCCGGATGGTCAAGATCACGTCGTTCTGGCTGCCGGTCATCGCCAAGATCCCGTCAAGCACAAAGAACAGGCCGATGCCGAGGGCGATCGCCCCAGCCGAGGACCTCAGTATGAAGCCCAGCCCGAGTCCTATCAGACCGGCGATCACCATGTAGAACACCGATCCGGCGGCCAACCGCCAAGCCAGCGCCGTCATGGAGTAGCCGAAGCTGGCTGGGTCCAGGATCGGGAAGATGACCACCAGCGCGATCGCCTCGGTCACCGCGCCCAGCACCAGGGCGAACACCGCCAACACCACGGTCTTGGCGCCCAGGACCATTCCGCGGCGCGGGTCGGCCGCGAGCGTCGCCCGGATCGAGCCGCTCGAGTACTCGCCTGTCGCCATCAGGGCGCCCATGACCAGCAACACCACGGAGCCGATCAGGGCCGCGCTCTGGTTCGCGAGGATCACGGTGAACTCGGCCAGGTTGACGCCGTCCGCCGCTTCCACGAACCAATCGGTCGTGGTCACTCCAGTCAACCCAGCGATTCCGGCGGCGAGCCCCACCATGATGATCACGTCCCACCAAGTGGAACGCAGGGAGCGGAGCTTGATCCACTCCGCCGCGACCGCGCCCGCGAAGCTCAGGCGGTGACGCGGCCGGGCGGGCGGCCGGGCGGACAGGGCGGTCGGGTGGGTCGTCGCGGTCATTTGCCGGCTCCTTCTGTCGTAGCTGCGGGTTGAGCGGACGAGCGGTATTCCACCAACGTGTCCGTGAGTTTCATGTAGGCCTCCTCCAGTGAGGCGGTGACCGCGCTCAGCTCGTAGACCACCCAGCCGTTGCGGGCGGCCGCTTGGCCCACCTCCTCCACGCCCAGACCGGTGACCAGCAGCGTGTCCGGCCCTTCGGTGGTCACCGTGACCTGGGGACTCGCGAGCGCCACCGCGATCTGAGCCGCTTGCGGGGAACGCACCCGGGTGGCCACCTCGCTGCTCGCCGCGACGACGGCATCGACCGTCGAATCAGCGATCAGGCGGCCACGGCCGATGATGATCAGCCGGTCCGCGGTCAAGGCCATCTCCGCCATCAGATGGGAGGAGATGAACACCGTGCGCCCCTCGGCCGCCAAGCCCTTGGCGAGTTGCCGGACCCACTTGACGCCCTCGGGGTCCAGACCGTTGACGGGCTCGTCCAGGATGACAGTGCTCGGGTCGCCGAGCAACGCGGCCGCGATCCCGAGCCGCTGGCCCATGCCCAGCGAATACGTCTTGACCCGCTTGGCGATGACGGACTCCAGGCCGGTCATGCCGATGACCTCGTCCACCCGCCGGCGTGGGATTCTGTGCGTCGCGGCCAACGCCCGCAGGTGCGCCAGCCCGGACCGGCCCGGCGCCGCGGCCTTGGCGTCCAACAGCGCGCCCACCTCGGTCAGCGGCGAAGCGCTGCGCGCGAAGGGCTGACCGTCGACCCGGGCGGCGCCCGCGGTCGGCCGGGTCAGCCCGACAATCATGCGCATAGTGGTCGATTTGCCCGAACCGTTCGGGCCGAGGAAGCCGGTGACGTGCCCGGCCTCGACCGTGAAGGTCAAGTGGTCGACCGCCAGCTTGCGGCCGAACCGCTTGGTCAGTCCTTCGATTTGGATCATTCCGTCGCTCCCTCAGGTATGGCTTGTGTCTTGACAAACTTACGCCGGAGCCCGCGCGGCGCCGCGCGGCGCGGGGATGAATCTCGGAGATTTTCGTCTGGCCCTAAGGTAGGGCGAATCTCCGACCAGCGGATGAGCGGGCGCCCCGAGGCGCCCCCCGAGGCGCCCCCGCCAACCCAACCCAACCCAACCCAACCCAACCCAGACCGACTCAGGCCGACTCAGACCGGCGACAACCGCCCGACGATCGCCCGGCACACCAACTCGATCCCGCCAGCCGCCAGCTCCGGGAACAGCGACGGCTCGGTCAGCTCCAACTCCAACAAGACCGGCGCCCCGTCGGGGCCGGGCACCAGGTCGGCGCGGGCGTAAAGGAACGGCCGCAGCGGCTGGCCCAGCGCGTCCATCGCCGCGTCGATCGCCGCCGCGCCCACATTGAGCTCCGCCGCGGTCGGGGAGTATCCACCTTCGAGCCGCTCCGGCTGGTATCTGCGGTCGCCGCCGTGCTCGGGGCCCGTCAGCATGGCTTGTTTGCGGACCGCGTACGCGAAGCGCCCGTCGAGGAACACCATCGAGGTCTCGCCCAGAGTGTCCACCGCCGGCAGATACCGTTGCAGCATCACCGTGGCGCCTTGCCCCAGCAGCCGCAGCGCGTACGCGATCGCGCGGCCCCGCAACTGCGAGTCGTTCGCGCTGTAGCGGCCCGCCCCGATCGAGCCGGCCGCGACGGCGGGTTTCAACACGAAGTCCCCGAGCGCCGGCATCCGCGTGTGCAGGCCGCGCGCGTCGAGCCCCTGGGCGGGCTCCAACCAGGTGGTCGGCACCACGGCCACACCGCGGCGCCCCAGATCCTGCAGGTAGTGTTTGTCGGTGTTCCAACGCAGGGTCGACGCGGCGTTCGCGAGGCGCGGCACCGATTCGGCCCACGCCAGGAACTCGTCGCGGCGGGCCGCATAATCCCAGGTGGAACGCACCACAGCCAGGTCGTAGGCGTCCCAGTCCACGGTCGGGTCATCCCAGACGGCGGCGTCGACAGCGACACCCATCGCCTCCAGACGCGGCGCCAGGACGGCATCATACGAGTCCAACGCCGGGAAAGCGCGGCAGGTGACAAGGGCGACTCTCGCCTTCGAAGGCATGTTTGTCCTTTGCTTAGATGGCTCGCGCGGTAAAGAGGCTGTGCGAAACGGCCCGCTAGTCAGCATACGCATTGACACCGGCCCGCCGAGCAACTTACTGTCATGGCGGGACCCGCCCCAGGGTCCCTCACCGGGCCGGAAACACACCGTAGCCTCCCCAGGGCTGCGCCGCGCGTGGTACGGAAGCCGCCGGGCCCGAGCCAAACCGATTCGGTTGTGGCCCCCGCACAGCTCTGACCACGCGAAGGCGGTGAGCCAGATGAGCAAGCCAGGCACGGGCGTGCGACGCATGTTTCTCGGCTCGGAGTTGGTGGGCTCCGCCGACAAGTTGCCCAGCCGTATAGAAGTTGAGGAGGACGATGCCGACCGGCCGCCCCACAGCCCGGACCTCGGCCAGGTGGCGCGTCTCGCGCGGCTGGCCCAACGCGGCGTTTTGGATTTCGTCTCGATCGACGAGACGCTGGCCGGCAATCCGCCTTTCTCGGGGCGGCGGCGCAGCGGCCTGGACGCGATCCGGTTGGCGACCAGGTTGGCGCCCGCCACTGAGGGGATCTTCTTGGCGCCGTTGGTCCGCGCCAGCTGGGTTGAGCCTTCCGGCCTGCTCGAAGCGCTGATCACGCTCGAGATCGCCTCGGCGGGCCGGCACGGCTGGGAGTTGGTGTTACAGGACGGCGCCGCCCCGGCGGGCCACACCGGCGAGTTGTTGACCGCGGTTGTCCAGGACACATGGTCCGATGCCGACCCGCTGACCAGGTTGGCGGCTTCCGCCCGCGCGACGCGGCGCCGCAAGCTGAGTTGGGCCGCAGCTGAGGGCCGCGCCCACCTGAGACCCCGTCACCCGGTCCAGGTGATGCGCGCCGACACGCCGGAGGCCGCGGCGCTCGCCGCGGAGAAGGCGGATGTCGCGCGGGTCACGGCCCGAACCCACGCCCAGGCGGCTTCGGCCCGATCCGCGCTGCGGGAGGCCGCCGCCGACCGCGGCCGCGATCCCTCCGATCTGAAGGTGTTGGTGGACCTCACTGTCACCCTGGCGGATGTCCCATCACACGCCGAGGCGCGCAAGGACATGATCGAGGAGTTGATGGGGCGCCGCCTCGGCGGCGCCGGAGCGCGGTTCGTGGGGACGCCTTCGGCTCTGGCGGGTTGGTGCGCGGAATGGGTGCTCGCGGACGGCTGCGACGGGTTCACGTTCTTGCCCACATCTCTGCCCCAGGATCTGATCTTGCTGGTCAGCGTTGTGGCCCCGACCCTCGCTGAGGCTGGCCACACCCGGCGAGCCTACCGTTTGCCGCAGGGCGCGGCCGGGCCCCGCGCCGTCCCTGTGCCGCGGCCGCGGCCGCCCGCCAGGCCTCGTGGGCGTGAGCCCGCGGCCCCTCAGACCGAACCGCCCCCGCGGGGCGTCGCGCCCGCCCGCAGCAGCCCGTAGGTGAACGCTTCGGTCAGCGCCTCCCAAGACGCTTCGATGATGTTCGTGCCGACTCCGACGGTGCGCCACACGCCAGCGGCGTCGGTGCTTTCGATCATCACTCTGGTCACCGCGTCTGTGCCGCGCGCCGAGTCCAGAATCCGCACCTTGTAGTCGACGAGTTCGATCTGCTCCAACTCGGGGTAGATCGCGGTGAGCGCCAGCCGCAGAGCCGCGTCGAGCGCGTTGACCGGACCGTTGCCCTCGCCGGTCGCCACGAGCCGGCGGTCGCCGGCCCACAGTTTGACCGTCGCCTCCGATGCCGTCAGGTCCCGCCCGGGGACGGCGCCACGGGCGCCGGCGGGCGCCGCGCCGCGCGGGACCGCCGCGCCCGCTTGTGTCTCTGAGATGGCACGCCATGACTCGACCCGGAAGTACTCGGGTCTGCCGCAGGGCAGCTCGCCGCGCAACAGCAACTCGAAGGACGCGTCGGCGGCGTCGTAGGTGTAGCCGTCAGCCTCCAGTGCTTTGACCTTGTCGGTGACGCGGGTCAACACGTCACTCAGGCCGGCCAGATCGAAGCCCAACTCCTTGCCTTTCAGCTCCACCGAGGCTCGGCCGGCCATCTCTGAGACCAGCATGCGCCTGTCGTTGCCCACCAGCACGGGATCGATCTGCTGGTACAGGTCCGGGTCGACGCGGATCGCGCTGGCGTGCAGCCCGGCCTTGTGCGCGAACGCCGAGGCGCCGACGTATGGTTGGCGCGCGAACGGCGCGATGTTCGTCACCTCGCTGATGGCGTGCGCCACTTGGGTCAGGTCGGCGAGGCGGACGGTCGGGATCGTGCAACTGATGCCGCCCCACTTGAGGGCGAGGTTCGGGATGATCGCGGTCAAGTCGGCGTTGCCGGTGCGCTCGCCATAACCGTTGACGGTGCCTTGGGCGTGCGTCACGCCGGCTTGGACCGCGGCGAGCGTGTTCGCGACCGCGCAACCGGTGTCGTTGTGGCAGTGCGCCCCAAGGCGGGCGCCAACCCGGTCGCGCACGTCGGCGACGATCTCGGCGACCCAAGGGGGCAGCATGCCGCCGTTGGTGTCGCACAGGACCACCACTTCGGCGCCCGCTTCGGCGGCGGTCCGGGCGCACTCGACGGCGTAGGCCGAGTCGAAACGGTAGCCGTCGAAGAAGTGTTCCGCGTCGAGGAAGACACGCCTGCCCTCGCGGACCAAGAACTCCACGGTGTCCCGGATCATCGCGAGGTTCTCCGCCGGGGTGGTCCTAAGAGCGCGCTCGACATGTCGGATGTCGGACTTGGCGACCAGCGTCACGACCGGTGTCTCGGCCGCAAGCAACGCTCTGACCTGCGTGTCTGTGGCCGCGCGGCCGCCAGCTTTGCGGGTTGAGCCGAACGCCGCGAGCGTCGCGTTCTCTAAGGTGACCTCTTTGGCGACCCGCTCGAAGAACTCGGTGTCCTTCGGGATGGCGCCGGGCCAACCGCCTTCGATGAAGTCCACGCCGAGCCGGTCCAGCAGGGCGGCGATCTGGAGCTTGTCCGCCACCGACAGGTTCATGCCTTCTTGCTGGGCGCCGTCGCGCAGCGTGGTGTCATAGATGTGGAAGTCGGAGGCCATGTCGTCTCCCTTGTGGTGTCGGTTGTCGGATGCGGTTGTCGGATGCGGTCGGGGCAATAAAAAACCTCCCGCCGGTGGGCTGGGAGGTTGGCGCGCCTGGCGGTGGGGCCGCTGGCGCGCTACACAATAATGACGACCTGTGTTGTCACGCCGACTATCGTGCCACAGGCCACGGGGCGCGCGCGACTCGCCGCCGCGAACTCGCGGCGTCAGCGACCCCTGAGGCCCAAACCCGTGGGCTGCGCCCCCGGCTCAGACCAGGCGGTGAGTCCAACCGTGCTTGTCCGGCAGACGGCCGTATTGGATGCCGGTCAACTCGTCGTAAAGCGACAT
>JAITLE010000250.1 GCA_031278075.1 Bifidobacteriaceae bacterium
CCCGACGCGACCAGGCCCGGGAGGAGTTCCGCCATGGTGGTGGCGACCACGCCGGTCTCGCCGAGCGAGGGCAGGACCCGGTCGATATAGCGCAGGAAGATCGGCGACGGCCCGACTATCAGCACCCCCGAGGAGGCGAGCCGTTCGCGGTGGGTGTAGAGGAGGTAGGCGGCGCGGTGCAGGGCCACAGCGGTCTTGCCGGTGCCGGGGCCGCCTTGGACCACGAGCGGCCGGGCCAAGTCGGCGCGGATGATCCGGTCCTGTTCGGCCTGGATGGTGGCGACGATGTCGTTCATGCGGCCGGTCCGCCGCGCCGCGATGGCGGCCATCAGGGCGCCCTCGCCGGCCAATTCCAACCGTCGGCCGGCGAAGGCGCCCGCGGCGGCGGCGACGTCCAGCAGCTCGTCCTCGACGGCGGTGACCCGCCGCCCCTGGGTGGTGACGTGGCGCCTGAGCGCGACCCCCAGCCGCTGGGCTGGTGTGGCCTGATAGAACGGCTCGGCCGCGGGCGCCCGCCAGTCCGTCAGCAGCGGCCGGAGGTTCTCGTCTTGGAGCCCGATCCGGCCGATGTGGCGCTGTTCCGCGTCGTCCATGGTGAGAGCGCCGAACACGAGGCGGTCTTCGACCGACTCGAGCTGAGCCAGGCGGGTGGAGTGCAACGCGGCGAACGCGTCACGCTCGGAACGGTTCTGCGGCGACCCGCCCGCCCGCGATTCCCGGACCTCGGCCAGCCGCCGGCGCGCGGCCGCCCGCAGATCGTCGAGGCGGCGGTAGAGGCGGTCCAAGTAGGCTTGTTCAGCGGCGATGGGTGACGTGTGCGGGGTCAAATGGGGTGGTCCCTCCCGGTGGCGATCGAGCCATCCATCATACTCCTGGCCGGCGCGCGGCGGCGGGGAATACCCCCTGGAGGCACGGTGTTCAAGGGGTAGCGCAATAACCCGATCTGGAGTATGAGAATGAACCACCTTTACACGATCAACGAGCCGGCCGCGGCCGCTTTGGACAAGGCCGGGACCGCCCCGGTCATGCTCTACGCGTTCGACGGCTTCGTGGACTCGGGCCTCGCCGCCGGGCTGGCGATCGGGGACTTCGTCAGCCGCGACGGGGTCGAGCGTCTCGTCACGTTCAACGCCGACGAGTTGGTCGACTACCGTTCGCGCCGCCCGTCGGCGGTGTTCGGGCAGGGCGGATGGCTGGATCTGTACCAGCCGACCATCGCGATCGATTTGGCGCACGATGCCGTCGGGTCGCCCTTCCTGTTGATGTACGGCCCCGAGCCGGACACCCGGTGGCAGGCCTTCGGCGACGCCGTGGTCGAGGTCGCCCGGACCTTCGGCGTGCGCTTGGCCGTGGGGATGCACGGCATGCCTTCGGCGGCGCCCCACACTCGCGAGTGGCGGGTGACCGGTCCGGCCGAGAGCGCCGAGCTGGTCCGCCGCGCCGCCGGCTCCCCGACGTCGAAGATCCAGCTGCCGGGCAGCGCGATGGCGTTGACCGAGCTCAAGCTGCGTGCGGCCGGACATGAGTCCGTCACGTTCGCGGTCCACGTCCCGCATTACCTGGCTCAGATGCCGTCCCCGATGGGGACGGCCAGCCTGTTGCGGGCCGTCGGCTCAGCCGCCGGGCTGACCTTCGACCTCGTCGCGATCGACGAGGCCGCCGAGACTCAACGGTCCCAGATCGACCGGCAGGTCGCGGAGCAACCCGAGTTGGCCGCGGCGATCAGCCAGCTGGAGGAGCGGCACGACTCGGACTCGGTCGGCCAGCTCACCGCCGAGGCGCTGCCCTCCGGCGACGAGATCGCCGCCGAGTTTCAGCGGTTCTTGGCCACCCAAATGGGGAAGGACGAAGAGTCTCCCTTTACCGAATGAGCGTGGCCGTGCCAGACTCTTCGTTGCAGCGGTTTCGCGAGGCCGCCTGGTCGCCTATTATGGGCGGGCCAAGCGGCCCCGTGGCCGCGGTGCGTGGTGGTCCGGCAACCGGCCGGGCCCATGTCCCCGGAAGGAAAGCAGTTTCTATGGCTACAGGAGTAGTGAAGTTCTTCACTCCTGAAAAGGGTTACGGGTTTATCGCCCCCGACGGCGGCGGCCGCGACCTGTTTGTCCATTATTCACAAATCCAGTCCGACGGATTCAAGACGCTGGACAAGGACCAGCGTGTGGAGTTCGACATCGTGGATTCAACCAAAGGCCCCCAAGCGGAGAACGTCAGACCGCTCTAGGGGCCCCAGCCCAAAGGAGCGCCTCGCCGCCCGCGATCAAGCGGGCCGGGAAGCCGCCTGCCCGCAACTCACGGGCTAGGCGGTCTTCCTGGGCCGTCGTGAGCGGCGTGTGGCGGGCGGCCAGCATCACGTTGCCGCGGCGCCGTCCGCGGAGTTGCGCGGGCTCGGTGGCGAGGGCCACATAGGCGAAACTCTCCGCCAGTGTCCTGACTTCCTGCCGGGCCCCGGCCAGTGGTGGCGCGTCGCCGCAGTTCGCCAGGTATAGGCCGTCCGGACGCAGAGCCCGGGCCGCGGCGCGTGCCGCCCCGGCGTCTTTGAGCCCGGTCGGCGTGTTCCCGGCCTGGTCAAACGCGTCCCGCACGATCAAGTGGTGTGTGGCGGGCGGGCGGCTGGCGAGGGCGCGGACGGCATCGTCCACCCTGATGCGTAACACCGGAGCGCGCGGCAGGTCGACGTGGCGGCGCACGGCGGCGGCCAACGCGGCGTCGATCTCGACGGCGAGGTGACGCGAGCGGGGCCAAAGGGCCGCGATGGCGCGAGGCAGCGCGCAGGCCCCGGCGCCCAGGTGCAGACAGCGCAACTCCGCCGACGGCTCGAAGGTGGCCCGGAGCGCTGCGAGCATCCAGCGCATGTACTCGAACTCGAGGTCAGCCGGGTCGGTCAGCGACCACTGCGACGAGGGCCAGCCGCCCAAGAACAACGTGACGGAATCCCCGACCCGCTCGAAGCGGGCGGTCGCGGTGTCCACCTCGAACGGCTCGGCGTCAGGCGGGGGGAAGGATGGCGGTTGGCGCGGCGGCACAACACCAATGATGCCGCAGCGGCGGCCTCCATAATTGGTTTATGGCGCGGTCGATCGCACACGTGGACATGGACGCTTTTTTCGCGTCCGTCGAGTTGATCGAGCGAGCTGACTTGCGCGGCCGGCCGGTGATAGTCGCGCCGTCAGGCGGGCGGGGCGTGGTGGTGGCGGCCACCTACGAGGCGCGCGCGCTGGGCGTGCACGCGGGGATGCCCGTCGGCCGGGCGCGGCGCGCGGCGCCTGCGGCGGTCTTCATCCCACCGCATCGTCAGGCCTACACAAGGGTCTCGCGCGGCGTGATGGCGTTGCTGCGGGAGGTGACGCCGTTGGTGGAGCAGGTCTCCATCGACGAGGCGTTCTTGGACCTGACCGGCGCGCGCAAGAGGCTCGGCGCGGCGCCCGGCATCGTGGAGGGGTTGCGGTCCCAGATCGCCCAGCGGTTCGGCGTCACGGCGTCCGCGGGGATCGGCCGGTCGAAGTCCGTCGCGAAGATCGCTTCCGTCCGCGCCAAACCGGACGGGTTGTTGGTGGTGCCGCCGGAGCGGACCTTGGCCTTCTTGCGGCCGCTGCCCGTCGACGCGCTCCCCGGGATAGGGCCGCACACGGGGGCGGCCTTGGCTCGGCTGGGCGTGCGCACCGTGGCCGACCTGGCGGATTCGCCGGACACGACGGTGGCGCGGGCGATCGGAGACAAGGCGGCGGCCCACCTGTTGGCGCTGTCCAGGGGCCAAGACGACGAGCCGGTCACGCCGGAACACGTCGAGAAGTCGATCAGCGCCGAGACCACCTTCGAACAGGATCTGCCGCGAGGCTGCGAGGAGTTGCGCCGCGAGGTGATGCGGCTGGCGGACAAGGTCGCTTGGCGTCTGCGTTCCGCGGGCCTGATGTGTTCCACTGTCGGCGTCAAGGTCCGCGACGCCGATTTCAAGACCCACAGCCGGTCGCACACGCTGGACTCGCCCACGGATTCCACCGCGACCATCACCGGTTTGGCGCTGCGCCTGGTGGCGTCCGCCAGGGGCGCGCACTTGACGCGCTTGGCCGGGGTGCGCTTGGAGAACCTCCAGGCCAGGGCCGGGGCGCCGCTCCAGGAGACGCTTGGACAAGACCCCTCGCGTCTCCCCCGACTCGACCGGGTGCGCGACGACGTGCGGCGGCGCTTCGGCGGCGCCGCGCTCACCTCCGGCACGTTGATACCCGATGGGACCGTGCGTCTGAGGCGATCGCGGGTCAGTATGATGGACCCAATCAACCAGTCCAACCAACCGGGGAGGTGACGGGCATGCCGCTGTCGGAGTACGAGCAGCGCGTCTTGGATCAACTCGAGGCTCAGCTGGCCCACGAGGACCCGGAGTTGGGCTCCCGGATGGTGGCGGTTGGCGCCAGGCGCCGGGGCCGCGTCGCCCTGGGCGTGGCTGGTGTCGTGTTCGGCTTGGTGATCTTGGTCACCGGCGTGGCCGTGGGGCAGGTGTGGGTCTCGTTGATCGGCTTCCTGATCATGTTCGGCGGCGCCTACTTCGCGGTCTCGAAGCCGAAGGCGAAGGGTCTCGCGGACGCCATGCCGCGGCGGCGTGGGCCCAAGTCCGGCAAGTCCGGCAAGTCCGGCAAGGCCGGCGGCAAGACCGGCTTGTCCGACAAATTTCTGAGGCGCATCGACGGCGACGGCGCCGTCTGAGCCGCCCACCTTCAGTTTGAACTCCCCACTCGGCTGACGCCTCAGCGTCGCCGCTACCCCTTTCCTCAAAGCCCTGTCGTTTGCCCTGCTCAACGCTGCCTGGCGGCCCCTCGCGGCCCGCGGCACGGCATCGTGCGCGGCCGCCTCGGGGGACTTGCGACACTCGCCGCGAAAACCCTACCCACCGGTTCCCCCCAGGTCAAAGCTGCGCTAGCCTGTCTAATACGCGTGATTCACCCTCCAACGCGACGGGGTGGGGTAAAGTGGGTGGTCTGCGTACGCGCCGTCGGAGGAGGTGACTGTGGACAAGGCTTGGGGCGGATCGTCGGGCAGGCTGGACGAGAAGCACCGACTGCTCATCCCCGCGCGCGCCCGCGAAGACTTCCCCGCGATGACGCACCTCATCCCGGCCCCCGACAACTGCCTGTTCCTGTTCTCCGCCCCTCAGTTCGCCAGGTATCGCAAGCGGCTCATGCGGGCCGAGCCGACCAACCTCCCGGGCATCGCCTACGACCGGATCCTCAACAACAGAATGGTCAGCCAGCGGCTCGACCGGCAGGGCCGGATCGTCGTGCCGGCCAAACTCCGGGAGTACGCCTCGATCAACCGTGACGTCGTCGTCAACTGGATGGAGACCCGGATCGAGATCTGGGACACGCAGTGTTGGGACGACTACGTCGCCCGCTACATCGACGACTACGCGAAGAGCAGCGAGGGGGTGAGGTAGCGCGAACGAAAGGCCGGGCCCGAGCGGCCCGGCCCAGCCCGCCGACGCGAATCTGACGCCGCTTCCCCGGCGCCAGACTCGCGTGGCGGCCAAACCCGCCGGTCCGTCCGGCCAGCAGTTCTAGTTCAGGGAGGGGGGAGACGCCGATGTTTGGGGACGCTGGGCACACTCCAGTCGCGGCTCAGCGTGTGGTCGAGTTGGTCGCGCCCGCTTTGGCGCGCCCCGCGGCCGTCTTCGTGGACGCGACGGTCGGCCTCGCCGGCCACGCGCGAGCCGTCGCGGAGCGCTGCCCCGCCGCCCGTCTGATCGGCCTGGACCGCGACCCGGAGGCGGTGCGTCACGCGCGCGCGCGGCTGGGCCCTGAGGCGTTGGTCGTCCACGCCGCTTTCGCCGACCTGGGGGCCACGCTCGACGCCGCCGGAGCGCCGACGCCCGATGCCGTGCTGTTCGACCTCGGAGCGTCCTCCCCCCAGCTCGACAGCGACGAGCGGGGGTTCGCCTACTCCCGCGACACGCCCCTCGACATGCGCATGGATCCGGCTGGCCCGTTGACGGCGGCCGAGATCTTGGCGACGTACCCACGCGCCGAACTCGCCCGGGTGCTCCGGGAATACGGCGAGGAGCGGTACGCGTGGGGCATCGCCGGGCGGATCGTGGCGCGGCGCGAGGCCGCGCCGATCCTCCGGTCAGGCGAACTCGTGGATCTGGTGCGCGCCGCCATCCCCGCCGCGGCCAGGCGCACCGGCGGCAACCCCGCGAAACGCACGTTCCAAGCGCTCCGAGTGGAAGTCAACTCTGAGCTCGACCAGTTGGAGGCGGCCCTGCCCGAGGCCATCCGGCGGCTGCGGGTCGGGGGCCGCGTCGTCGTCATGAGCTACCAATCGTTGGAGGACGCGGTGGCGAGACGGGTGCTGGGCGGCGCCGCCAAGTCCAGCGCCCCGGCGGGGCTGCCAGTCGAACCCGCCTCGGCCCGGCCGACACTCCGGCTGCTGACCCGCGGCGCGGAACACGCGACCGCCGAGGAACAACAGTCCAACCCGCGGGCGCGGCCGCTCAGGCTGCGCGCCGCCGAGAAGATCAGGGAGATCCGATGAGCGTCTTGCCAGCCGCGCGGGCGGCGCGGCGGGCCGCGCCGCCCGCGGCCCCCACCGCTCAGCCGCGACCTGCCACCGCGCCTCAGCTTCGCCTGGTGGCGCCCCCCTCACGGTCATGGGGATTCGTGGTCTACCTCAGCGCCTGCCTGGCGCTCCTGCTGGGCGGCGGTGGTGTGGTGCTGTGGCTGAACACGTCGCTCGCGGCCGGCGCCTTCGAGATCCACAAATTGGAAGCCGAACTGAAGAACCACGAGACCTTGCAAGAGACGACGATCGAGTCGCTGGTCGACCTCGCGGAGCCGGCGGCCCTTGCGGAGCAAGCCGCCGCGTTGGGCATGGAGAAGTCGTTGGCCACGGGTTACGTGATCCTGTCTGAGGGGAGCGTCATCCTGCTCCCGTCGAGCGCTGAGGTGGGCGCCGAGGGCGCCGCGGGCGCCCAGGACGGCGCCGGCGAGGAAGGGGCGGGCTGATGCCACTCGACGAATGGCCGCCCATGGGCGAGGACGACCAGCCCGCGCCCGGCCCGGTCGGCGGCGGGCCGCGGGCCGCGGGCGCTGGGCGGGCGGCCGGGACCAGGCCGCGGGCGGACGGCGCTGGGCGGGCGGCCGGGACCAGGCCGCGGGCGGACGGCGCCGGGCGGGCGGCCGGGACCACGCCGCGGGCGGACGGCGCCGGGCGGGCGGCCGGGACCAGGCCGCGGGCGGACGGCGCTGGGCGGGTGGTCGGGACCACGCCGCCGGGCGGGGCGCGGCGAGTCGCGGCGGGCGGCGCGGCGCGGGCGGACGGCATCGGGCGCGGGCGGCGGCGGACTGCCGGCGTGAGCGGGCCCGGCGGGCGGGCGGACGGGACCGGGCACACGCGAAAGCTTTCCCGCGCGAAGGCTTGGCTGGTGGACCGCCTGACTCGCGTCGGCGACCCGGCGCCGCGTCAAACGGCCATGGTGGCGCCGATGCTGGCGGTGTTCGTGCTGTTCGCGGGGCAGCTGGTGGTGGCGGAGGCGACCACCGGCCCCCAGCGGGCGGAGGAGGGCGAGAAGGCACGGATGGCGCCGAGCGAGACCCCCGCGCGGCGCGGGAGCCTGCTGACCGCCGACGGCGTGGTGCTGGCGGCCGATGTGGTGCGCTACGAGATCCAAGCGAATCCGCAGGTCATCAACAGGACCGCGGAATCCGGGCAAGCGGCCGGGCTCGGGGCGGACAGACTGGCGGCGGAACTGGCGCCGCTGGTCCAAATGGATGTGGCGGAACTGACGCTGCTGATGTCAAACCTGTCCAGGGAATGGGTGCCGCTGGTCGCGAGCGCCACCTCGGACCTGTGGGTCCCGGTCCAAGCGTTGATCGACCACTACTGGGACGAGGATAAGCTCGATATCGGGATCTACCTCGTCAAACGCTATGAGCGCTCCTACCCGGCGGGCGTCGTCGCGGGCAACCTGGTCGGCTACCAGTATGAGATCGAGGAGGAACCCGCCGTCAAGCATCACACCGGCCTGGAAGCGGTCCTGGACGATCAACTGGCGGGCAAACCGGGCTACATGGAGCGCGAGAGCGGTGGCTACGGGCAGCCGATCCCGGGCGGCGAGGTGATCGAAGACCCGGCGCAGCCCGGCTGCGACGTGACGCTGACGATCGACTCGGCGTTGCAGTTCGAGGCGCAGCAAGCCATCCAGGAACAGGTCGAGAAAGCTGACGCCCGGGCCGGGATGGTGGTCGTGATGGACGTCAAGACGGGCGAGATCCTCGCGCTGGCGGACTCCGACACGCCGGATCCGGCGAACCCGAGCGGCAAAACCGACGGATACACCAACTCGCGGGCGGTGGAGAACATCTTCGAGCCGGGTTCGACGGGCAAGGTCGTGACCGCGGCGATGCTCATCGAGGAGGGGCTGGCGACGCCGGCGTCGCAGTTCACGGTGCCCTGGGAGGCCACGATCGGCGGCCAGCTGTTCCACGACTCGAGCGCGCACGAGACCACGCGGTGGACGTTGGCCGGGATCGTGGCGCAGTCCTCGAACGTTGGGATGGTGCTGGCGGGACAACCCGCGTCAGACGAGACCCGCCACGAGTACTTGACGAAGTTCGGCTTCGGCGCCAAGACAGGGGTCGAGCTGCCGCTCGAGGCCGCCGGCGTCGTGCACGAGCCCGGTGTCGCGCCAGCCAATTCGGGCGACCCGTACTGGGATGACCGGACCCGCAACGCGGTCCTGTTCGGGCAGGGCGTCTCCGTCAACGCGCTCCAGGCCACATCCGTGTTCGCGACGCTGGGCAACGGGGGCCTGCGCGCCAGCCCGCACCTCGTCAAGGGTGTGACATGCGCGGACGGCGTGTTCCAGCCGACCACGCTGGCCGCCCCCGTCCGGGTGGTCTCCAGGTCCACCGCCGACCAGGTGGTCGCCATGATGGAGCAGGTGGTCGAGGCCGGCACCGGTCAGACCGCGCAGATCGCCGGCTACCGGGTCGCGGGCAAGACCGGCACCTCGGAGATGTTCGAGGACGGCGGCTCGATCCACGTCGGCTCCTTCGCCGGCGTCCTCCCGGCGGAGGATCCGCAGTTGGCGGTCGGCGTCTTCATCATCGACCCGAAGGCCGGCGGCTACTACGGGGCGACGGTCGCTGGTCCCGTCTTCGAGTGGGTCGCGCGGGTCGCCGTGGACCGGGTGGGGATCGCCCCTTCGACGACGCCGGCCTCGGCCCTCGCGTTGGAGTGGTGAGCCGTGAACCGCGAACCCCCCGTCCAGCCGGCGCCCGGCGCCACGGTGTTGCGTCCCGCCTCGGCGCCGCGCGTCCCGTTGGCCGATGCCGTCGGCCACCTCCGCGGCGCCCGTCGCGTCGGCCCCGCGGCCCTCGCCACGGGACTGACTCTGGCCAGCGGCGAAGTCCTGCCCGGGGACCTGTTCGTGGCGTTGCCCGGCGCGCGCACCCACGGCGCGCGCTTCGCGCGCGCCGCGCTCGCCGCGGGAGCGATCGGGGTCCTGACGGACGAGGCGGGCGCGGCGGACATCCCCCTGGGCGTCGCCGGGATTGTCGCCCCCGATCTGCGGTCCCAGTTGGGCGGCTTCGCCGCGTGGTTCTACGGCTATCCCGCGCGCTCGCTGCGTCTGGTCGGGGTGACCGGCACCAACGGGAAGACGACTGTGGCGCACCTGCTGGAGGCGGCGCTCGGCGCCGCAGGCGCCAAGGTGGCGCTGCTCGGGACGATCGTCGCGCGCTGCGACGGCGTGACGATCCCGTCCGCGCGGACCACCGTGGAGGCGCCGGCGCTGCAGGCCGCTCTCGCCGCGATGGTCGAGCGTGGCGTGGAGGCGTGCGCGCTGGAGGTGTCCTCGCACGCGTTGGCGTCACACCGGGTCGACGGCTTCGTGTTCGACGTGGCCGCGTTCACCAACCTGGGCCGGGACCACCTCGACTTCCACGGCTCGATGGAGGCGTATTTCGCGGCCAAGACGGAGTTGTTCGCGCCTCGGCACGCGCGCCGGGGCGTCGTCTTCCTGGGCGACGCGTGGGCGCGCCGCCTCGTCGCCGCCAGGGGCGTGATCCCACTGGAGACAGTGTCCGCCGACCCGGCCGACCAGCCGGACTGGCTGGTCGAGGTGGGCCGGCCCGAGGCCGTCGCCACACCGTTCGCCCTGGTCGGGCGGGACGGGACGCGGCTCGAGTCGAAAGCGGGCCTACCCGGCCGCCACAACGTGGACAACGCGGCGTTGGCGCTGGTCAGCGCCCATGCGGCCGGGATCGATCCGGTGGCGGCGGCCCGCGCGATCGCGGCGGCGGCGCCGCCGCCCGGCCGGATGCAGGCCGTGCCTGGGCCCGCCGGCGCGCCCGCGGTCGTGGTGGACTACGCCCACTCGCCGGATTCGGTGGCGGCCGCGCTGCGCGCGCTGCGCCCCCACACGCGCGGCCGCCTGATCGCCGTCCTGGGGGCCGGCGGCGACCGCGACCAAGGCAAACGGGCGGCGATGGGCGCCGCCGCGCGCCGTTGGGCGGATGTGGTGATCGTCACGGACGACAACCCGCGGAGCGAAGATCCGGCTCGGATCAGGGCCGCGATCCTGGCTGGAGCGGGCGCGGGCGCGCACGAGGCCCCCGACCGCGCGGACGCCATCGTCCTGGCGCTGGCGATGGCCGCGGAAGGCGATACGGTGGTGGCTCTCGGCAAGGGCCACGAGACCAGCATCGACTATGGTGGCGAGCTTCGACCGCATCAAGACGCGGCCGTGGCGGCTCTTGCGCTGAGTCGCATTCGGGAAGGTGGGCAATGATTCGGTGGACCCCTGTCGGGGTGGCGGCCGTCACAGGGGCGGTCTTGAGTCCTGATGTAGACCCTCGAGCGCCGGTCACGGGGCTCGTGATCGACTCGCGTGAGGCGGGACCGGGCGTGGTCTTCCTCGCTTTGCCCGGCTCCCGGGCGCATGGCGCCGATTTCGCGGCGGACGCGGTGCGGCGCGGGTCGCCGTTCGTCATGGCCGACCGGCCGCTCGCCGTGCCGCACGCGCTGGTCTCGGACCCGTTCGCGGCCCTTCGGCAAGTCGCCGAGGTGGCGCTGCGGCGGGTGCGGGTGGCCGGGCAGAACCCGATGGTGATCGCGAACACCGGGTCGCTCGGCAAGACCACCACCAAGGATCTGCTGGCCCGGATCCTCTCTCAGGTCGGCGAGACCGTGGCGTCGCCCGGATCGTTCAACAACCACATCGGGGTGCCGCTGACCGTCACCATGGCCGGCCCCACGACGCAGTTCCTGGTGTTGGAGATGGGCGCCAACCACGAAGGCGAGATCGCGGCCCTGACGCGCCTCGCGCCGCCCGATGTCGCCGTGGTGCTCAGCGTGTCCAACGCCCATGTGGGCGAGTTCGGGTCGATCGAGGCGATCGCCCGGGCCAAGGCGGAGCTGGTGGAGAGCCTCGGGCCGACGGGCGTGGCGGTGCTCAACCTGGACGACCCGCTGGTCGCCGGCATGGCGTTCCTGGCCGCGGCCGACGCGTTGACCTTCGGCTTCGACTCGGCTGCGCGGATCATGGGCCACGACATGGCGACGGACGCCGCCGGGCGGCTCCGGCTCGGCGTGACCGACCAAGACGAAGACGCCACCGCGTGGATGGAGACAGAGCTGATCGGGGAGCAGCTCGCCGGCGACGTCCTGGGCGCTGTGGCCGCCGCTGTGGCCGTCGGCGTCCCAGTCGGCCGCGCGGCCGCGGCCCTGGACGGGGTGGGGCCGATCAGCCCCCACCGGATGGCGGTCAGCGAGTTGGACCGCGGGATCACGCTGATCGACGACGCGTACAACGCGAGCCCCGAGTCCGTCGCCGCCGCCTTGGAGTTCGCCGGGTCGCTGGCGCGCCGCAGTGGACGCCAGGCCGAGGCTGTGCTCGGCAGCATGCTGGAACTGGGTGACGAGTCCGCGGCCGAGCATCGCAGGATCGGCGCGTTGGTCGCCCGTGAGGGCTTCTCAAGGCTGATCGTGGTCGGGTCGCACGCCCGGCCGATGTGCGACGCCGCCGTCGCGGCCGGCATGCCGGCCTCACATGTCGAACACCACCCGGCCGAGCGGGCCCCGGACGGCCTCGCCGCCCAACTCGCTCAGATCCTCGGACCTGGGGTGGTGCTCATCAAGGGGTCGAACAGCGTCGGTCTTTGGCGCCTCGCCGACCAGCTCAAGGAACAGCTCCGCGCCCCGGACGCCCGGAGCCGCCCCCCTGGGGGCGACGCGCGGTGCTGAACATCCTCTACTCCTTCGGGATAGCGCTCGGACTGGCGTTGTTCGGCACGCCGCTGTTCATCAAGTTCTTGGTCAAGAAGTCTTACGGCCAGTTCATCCGGCAAGACGGGCCCACCGCCCACTTCGTCAAGCGGGGCACGCCCACCATGGGCGGCGTCGTCATCATCCTGGCGACGCTGATCGGCTATTTCGGCGCGAACGTGATCCTGGACCGCGGCCCCAGGCCGTCCGCGTTGTTGGTGTTGCTGCTGTTCGTGGGCATGGGCGTGGTCGGCTTCCTGGACGACTTCATCAAGATCTCACGCCAGCGGTCGCTGGGGCTGCGGCCGTTGTGGAAGTTCATCGGGCAAGGCGCGGTCGGCGTGGGCTTCGCCCTGCTCGCGATCGGCTTCCCGAACGCGCGCGGGTGGACGCCGGCCTCCTTCAAGATCTCGTTCCTGAGGGACACGTCGATCGACCTGAGCTTCGCCGGGCACACGCTCGGGGTGATCTTGTTCGTGATCTGGGCCAACTTCCTGATCACGGCGTGGACCAACGCCGTCAACCTGACCGACGGATTGGACGGGCTCGCGACGGGCGCGTCCGTCATGGTGTTCGCGGCCTACATCATCGTGGCGCTGTGGGGCATCACCAAGCTGTGCGGCGAACCTCTGGCGGAGTTGCACTGTTACGTCATGCGCGATCCGCGCGACGTCGGGATGGTCGCGGCCGCGATCATGGGGGCGTGCGCCGGATTCCTGTGGTGGAACTCGTCGCCGGCGAAGATCTTCATGGGCGACACCGGCGCTTTGGCGCTGGGCGGCGCCTACGCGGGGATGTCGATCGTGACCCGCACCGAGATCCTCGCGGCCATCATCGGCGGGCTGTTCGTCATAATCGCCGCCAGCGACGTGATCCAAATCGTCTGGTTCAAGGTCTCAGGCGGCAAACGGGTCTTCAAGATGGCGCCACTGCACCACCACTTCGAGCTGAGCGGTTGGGGCGAGGTCACCATCGTGATCCGTTTTTGGCTGATCTCGGGGCTGTTCGTGGCGGTGGGCCTGGGCTTGTTCTACGCCGAATGGGTGGTGGCGGCGTGAACTTCGCCGGTCGACGGGTCGCGATCGCGGGGCTGGGCGTCTCCGGGATGGCCGCGGCGGCCGCCCTGGCGCCGCTGGGAGCCCGCTTGGCGCTGGCCGACTCCGACCGGTCCCGCCGGGACCGCGCCGCCCAGGTGGCCGCTCAGTCCGATGCCGTCGTGCTCGACCCGGCGAACGTGGCGGTGGACGAGCTGGACCTCGTGGTCGCCTCGCCTGGTTGGCCGCCGACCGAGCCGCTGCTCGTGCGGGCCCGGGCGGCCGGCGTGCCGGTGATCTCCGAGGTGGAGCTCGCCTGGCGGCTGCGCGCCAATGCGGACGCCGACTGGTTGACGGTGACCGGGACCGACGGCAAGACCACCACCGTCAAGATGACGCGGGCGATCCTCCAAGCCGACGGACGGCGGGCCCAAGCCGCGGGGAACGTGGGCGCGCCGCTGGTCACGGCCGTCCTCGATCCGACCGTCGACGTGTTCGTGGTGGAGCTGTCCTCCTTCCAGCTACACCACACCACATCGCCGCGCCCACGTGCCGCGGCCTTGCTCAACGTGGCCCAAGACCACCTCGATTGGCACGGCTCGTTCGAGGCCTACAAACAGGCCAAAGGTCGCGTGTTCGCCGGCGTCCGTGACGCCTTGATCTTCAACGCCGACGACCCGGTGAGCCGCGAGCTCGCCGCCGCGGCCAAAGCCGGGCAGGGGACGCTCAAGGTCGGTTTCACGCTGCGCGCGCCGGAGGCCGGCGAGGTCGGGTTGGTCGGCTCGCTGTTGGTGGACCGCGCCTTCTCGAACCCCCACGAGGCCGATGGCCGGCCGCTCGCCGACCTCGCGGATCTCCCTCAGCTGCCAGGTCCGGCGCCTCGCGTGCCGCCTCATTTGGCGGCGGACGCCCTGGCCGCGGCGGCGCTCGCGCTGGCCGGCGGGGCGAGTCCGCGCGGCGTCCGGGAGGGGCTCAGGGCGTTCCAACTGGACGCGCATCGCCTGGAGCACGTGGACGTGCTGGCGGGCGTGCGCTACGTGGACGACTCGAAGGCGACCAACGCCCATGCCGCCGGCGCCGCCCTCATGGGCTTCGCGGCGGGTTCGGTGGTCTGGATCGCCGGCGGGCTGGCCAAGGGCGCCCAGTTCCAGGACCTGGTGGCCAGCCGAGCCGACCGGCTCAAGGCCGCTGTGTTGATCGGCGTGGACCGGGCGCCCCTGGCTCGGGCTTTGGCGCCGTGCGCCGTGCCCGTGGTCGAGATCCCGGACGGTCCCGCTGTGATGAGCCGGGCGGTCGCGGCCGCGACGCGGTTGGCGGCCCCCGGGGACTGCGTGCTGCTCGCCCCGGCCAGCGCCTCAATGGACCAATTCGACTCGTACGCCCAGCGGGGCGCCGCTTTTCGTGAGGCGGTGGCGGAGCTGAGGCGGTCGGCATCGTGCGATGAGAAGGAGGCGAGGCCGTGACGATCGGCGTGCGACAACGGCCGTTGGCGGCGAACGTGGAGCTCACGGCGGAACTCATCGGGCCCGCGCGGCTGCGGGCGCTGGTGACGGCGCGCTACATGATCCTCATCCCCGTCGTGGTGCTGACGCTGCTTGGTCTGGTCATGACGATGTCGGCGCACACCGTCCTGGCGCTGAACGATGGGGACAGCCCGTACACGGCGGGTTGGAAGCAGGCGGCGTACGCGCTCGCCGGCGCGGTGGCGGGCTGGCTGCTGGCGTGGATTCCGCGGCTGCGGGGGCGGGTCGTGGCGTGGGCGGCCCTCGCCACCGCGTTCGCGGCGCAGATAGCGATGCTGTTCACCCCGTGGGGTGTGGACAAATTCGGGAATCGCGCCTGGTTGAAGGTGCCGCTCACCCCGCTGACGATCCAGCCCTCTGAGTTCATCAAATTGGGTCTGGCGCTGTGGCTGGGGTTGGTGCTGGCGCTGAAATGGCGCGAGCTCAGGCATTGGTCAGGTTTGGCGGCGCCCGCGCTGATCGGGATCGTGATCTCTGTCGGGCTGGTGGCGGCCGGGAAAGACATGGGCACCGCGCTGATCATCGGTCTGATCGGAATCGGGGCGCTGGTGCTCGCGGGTGTGCCGTGGACGAAGATGGCCTGTGTGGTGGCGGTGGCCGGGCTGGCCGGCGCCGTGGCGGTGAAGATCTCACCCGAACGATTCCTGCGCATGATGGTCGCGTACAACCCGTCGGCTTGCGAAGAAGCCCCAGAAGCTTGCTGGCAGATCAAACAAGCGGGCTTTTCGATGGCTAGGGGGAGTTGGTTCGGCTCGGGTCTTGGCGCCTCGCGCGCCAAATGGGCCTACCTGTCTCAGGCCGATTCGGACTTCATCTACGCGATCATCGGCGAGGAGCTCGGGGTGCTGGGGGGTCTGGCGGTCCTGGTCCTGTTCGCCGTGCTCGGTTGGGGTCTGTTCCAAGTGGTCCGGTTGCATCCCTCCCGGCGGGTCCAGATCACGACAGGCGCCGTCGCTTGTTGGATCGAGGTGCAGGCGCTGGTCAACATAGGCATGGTGATCGGGCTGATGCCGGTGATCGGGGTTCCGTTGCCGTTCGTCTCCTCGGGTGGTTCGGCGCTGGTGTCGGGCCTGATGGCGATCGGGGCGGTGTTCGGCTTGATGCGCACCAACCAGCAGGTCGACGACGCGCTGCGGTGGCGTTCACGGCGCTCCCGCCGGGTGGCGGCGGTGGTCCGGGCAGGCGGCGGGACACCGACGCGATGAGGCTGATCCTCGCCGGCGGGGGAACCTTCGGGCATGTGGGGCCGCTGCTCGCGACCGCGGCGGAGCTGCGTCGCCGCCAGCCAGACGTCGAATTGCGGGTGGTCGGGACCCGCGAAGGCCTGGAGGCCGCCATGGCGCCGGCCGCCGGCCTGGAATTGGTCACCATCCCGAAGGCGCCGTTCCCGCGCCGCATCGACGGCGCCGCGTTGCGCTTCCCTGCGCGGTGGCGCCGCGCGCGGCGCCTGGTCCGCGCTTTGATCAGTGATTTCGCGCCCGATGCCGTCGTCGGCTTCGGCGGGTATGTCTCGCCGCCGGTCTACCGGGCCGCGGCCGCGGCGCGCATCCCGGTGGTGGTCCACGAGGCCAACGCCCGCCCCGGGTTGGCGAACCGGTGGGGGGCGCGGCGCGCGGCCGCCGTGGCCGTCGCGTTCCCTGGCACGCCGCTGCCGGGCGCCCAGTTGGTGGGGATGCCGATGCGGCGCGCGGTGGCCCAGCTGAACCGGGCCGAGGCGTGTCCCGCGGCGCGCCGTGAGCTGGGCCTCGACCCCGACCGGCCCACCTTGCTGGTGGCCGGCGGCTCCCTTGGCGCGGTGCGCCTCAACCAGGCGATGTCGCTGGTCGCCTCGGAGCTGATCGCCGCCGGAGCCCAGGTGCTGCACCTGGCCGGCCGCGGCAAAGCCGACGAGTTGCGGGCCGCCCTGGCGGGCGTCGACCCGGAGCGGTACCGGGTCGTGGAGTATCTGGAGCGTATGGAGTTGGCGCTGGCCGCCGCGGACCTGGCCGTGCAACGCGCGGGCGCGGCGACCGTCGCCGAGTTGGCTTGCGCCGCCCTCCCCGCGGTGTTGGTGCCGCTCGCGGTCGGGAACGGCGAGCAACGACTCAACGCCGCCGGGCTCGTGGGGGCGGGCGGCGCGGTGCTGGTCGAGAACGACGAGTTCGCTCGGTGGGCGCCGGGGAACCTGGCCGCGTTGCTGACAGCGCGGGACCGGTTGGCGCGCATGTCGGAGGCGGCCGCGACCCAGGCGATCCGCGACGGCGCCGAGCGGCTCGCCGACCTGATCGAGGCGGTGACGGCGTGACCCGCGCAAGTCGCGCCGAGTCGGCGCACTTGATGGGTGTCGGGGGAGTGGGTATGGCGGCCGTGGCGGAACTGTTGGTGGCGCAGGGTGTGGCGGTCTCGGGGTGCGACGGCGCGGATTCGGCGCGGCTGCGGCGGCTCGGCGGGCTCGGCGTGGCGACCTGTGTGGGGCATGATCCGGGGCATCTGGCAGGGGTGGACCGGGTGGTGTTCTCGAGCGCGATCCGGGCGGACAACCCGGAGCTGGTCGCCGCCAGGGCCGCGCCGAACCTGGTCGTGGAACACCGGGCGGAGGCGCTCGCCCGGATCGCGAACGCGCGGCGGTTGGTGGCGGTCGCGGGCGCGCACGGGAAGACGACGACTTCCGCGATGGCGGTCGCGGTGCTCGAGGCGGGGGGGCTGGAGCCCTCGTATGCGATCGGGTCGGAGCTGGTCGGGCGGGGATCCGGCGCACGCCTCGGCACTGGTTCGGTCATGGTGATCGAGGCGGACGAATCGGACGGCTCATTCCTGGGCTACCGGCCCGAGGTGGCGGTGGTGACGAACGTCGAACCGGATCACCTCGACCACTATGGCGCCGAAGAGGCGCTGGTCGAGGCGTTCCGGGAGTTCGTCGCGCGGACCCTGCCAGGTGGGGTGTTGATCGCGTGCGCGGTGGATCCGGGGGCGCTGGCTCTGGCCGAGTGGGCGCGCGCCGCCGGCCTGGACCTGGCGATCTGGCTGTACGGCGCCGCTGGCGGCCAGCCGGGCGGCGCGGACGGCGTCGGGCGGGGGGACGGCGGCGAGGTGGCCGATCCGCGGCCCAGCGGGCCGCCGGGGCGACACATGGCGCTGAACGCTCGGGCGGCGCAGCTGGTGGGGGAGTGGTTCGGGGTGGCGCCCGCCCTCGCGCGCGCGGGGCTGGCGGGCTTCGCCGGAACTGCGCGGCGCTTCGAATCACGCGGCGAGGCGCGCGGCGTCAGAGTGTTCGACGATTACGCGCATCACCCGACGGAGGTGGCGGCGACGCTGGCCGCGGCTCGCGATGTGGCGGGCCAGGGGCGGCTCCTGGTGGTGTTCCAACCGCATCTGTATTCGCGGACGGCGCGATTCCAAGCTGAGTTCGCCGAGGCGTTGGGCGGCGCCGACAGGGTCTGGTTGATGGACGTGTACGGCGCCCGCGAAGCGCCGCTGCCTGGGGTCAGCTCCGCTCTGATCGCGCGTCGCATGGAGGCGACGAAGGCGGAGCGCGCGCCGGACCGCGGTGTGATCGGCGCGGCGGTGGCGCGCGCGGCCCGGCCCGGAGATCTGGTCTTCACGATGGGCGCGGGAGACGTGACCGAACTCGGGGACGAGATCCTGCGGGAGCTGAGGCGCTGATGGGACTCGCCGTTTACCTCGGCTTCGGGCGGGCCGCGGGCTCGCCCACGCCAGCGCCGCGGCCCGGGCCGCCGCGGCAGGCTGGACCGGGTGTCCGGCAGGCGGCGCCGTCGCCGCGGCGGGTCGGGCCGGCGGTTCAGGGCGGGCCGCGGCGGCAGGCTGGACCGGGTGTCGGGCAGGCTCGACCGGGCGCCGGCCGTGTGGACGCGCCGGGTTCCGGCTCGCTGGCGGCGGGCGGCGCCATTGGGTGGCGTCCCACCCGGTCGACCGCCAACGTGCCGCCGGCCGGCGCCCGCCCGCCGGCTGGGCGTCGGCCGGGCGCGCCCGCTGGACGTCTTCCAACCGGACGCGTGCCCGCCGGGCACGTGCCCGGCGCCCCGCGCCCCGCCTCCGCCCTCGTCGAACGGACACAAGTCGTCTTCGAGCAACGGCGCAAAGCGGCCCGGCGTGCCGCGGTCGGGCGGGCCATGCGCTGGATCGTGCCGGTCGGGATCGTCGGGGGGCTTGTCGGGTTGGTCTATCTCTCCCCGGTGTTCGCGGTGCGGGTGGGCGACATCGAAGTGCTCGGGCGGGGCGGCTGGATCGACCCGGCGGCGGTCTCCGAGACGCTGTCCCGGGACGTGGGAGTCCCGCTGGCTCGGCTCGACACGGGCGCCACCGAGGCTCGCCTCGAAGCGATGCCCGGCGTCGCGGATGCCAAGGTCAGGCGCAACTGGCCAACGGGTCTGATTGTGGAGCTGACACCGCGCGTCGCCGCGGCGGCCGTCGCCGACGGGGCCGGCTACGTGCTGCTCGACGTGGACGCCACGCCCGTCGCCTCGGTCGCCGAGGCGCCGGAGGGTCTCCCCGTGATCGAGGTTCCGCTGACCGCGGGGAACGAGCGCACCGTCGGCGCGGTGCTGCGGGTGGTGTCGTCGTTGCCGCAATCCCTGTCGCGCTCGGTCGCGACGATCGGCGGCGCGACCGAGGACACAGTCACGTTCACCCTGATCAGCGGAGTGCAGATCATCTGGGGCTCGGCTGACGCCGCGGCGGTGAAGGCGGCCGCGGTCGAGATCCTGTTGAAACAGCCCGACGTGACGTCGATCGACGTGAGCGCGCCCGAGTCCCCGGTGGTCCGCTGACTGTGTCCGCCAGGGGCGGGACGAATCGGCGGCGGCCGGGCCGCCGCCTAGATGGTGCTGTGGGTGGGGCGGCCCGCCAGCCACGTGGCCGCGACCGGCATGGCGCGCAGTTCCGTGGCGCTCGCGGCGAACGGATCGCACTCGACCAACTGCAGGTCCGCGGTCATGCCCACCCGCACCTCGCTCAACCCGCGAGCTGACGCGCCGATCGCCTCGCGCATCCCGATCTGCTGCTCGGGGCGCCACGGCGCCCGCCCGTCGCGGGA
>JAITLE010000042.1 GCA_031278075.1 Bifidobacteriaceae bacterium
GTTTGGCACGCCTCAGCCGCCGGGAGCGTGAACCCTTGGCCACACGCCCGCATAACGCCCTCGAGCAATGCCGCAACTCGGCATCGCAGCGCCCAGCGGAGGGTTTGACGACCGCCTGCGGCTGGCTTCGGCGCGCTCGAACCAGTCATTCACGCGACGGATCGCCAAGTGCGTGTGTGCGGCATTCACGCCACGTGACCGCGTTCATCGCCCCAGGCCGGATGGGCACCGGCACTGGTCTGGCCCGGCCCGTTGGCCCGACTGCGCCACCGTGCGCCGGAAACGCAGCGTTTTCGCTGACCGTGAGGGATGCCGCAGGAGTTTCCTTCTGTCCGATGTCCAGACTGTGCGACGTGGAACCAGCAGACGGGTGCTTCCGGGTGGCCATCAAAGCCCCGCCGACCGCGCACACGACGGCACATCCCATCGCGGTCTTGCCGCTGTAGTCAGCTGCGTTGGGGGCGCCTGTCATTGTGAGTAGCGCGTATTGCGTGACGGCAATGGAGATCAGGGCATCGGCGAGTCTGGTGACTTGGATGGCTCTGACAACGGAGGCGCCGGAGCGCCGAGAGCCCACGACGGCGCTGACCGCCAGGCCGAGTTTGGTGAACGCGACGGTGGCGACGGCGTAGACGGCCAGACCGGTGCTGGTGGGAGCCTCGCCGACACCCACAAGGTCAACGCCGACGAAGAAATAGGAGACCCCGACAACGCCGAGCAATAGCCCGGCCCGGCGGTAGACCCGGATACCGTCCGTGGAGGAAGGCTGGCGTAGGCGTCTCAAGAGGTAGGCACGGCTGGCTCCGAGCACGAGGTAGTAGATGGCATTGGCGACGCACCATCCGGACCCCAGCCACGCCCCGGCGGCCAGGAGCCCGGTCCCAGCCGCCACGTCGAAGCCGACGGCGATGACCGTGGTGGCGGCGGTGCGGATGGGCTCGCTGGCCATCCGGCGGCGGTATAGCTGGCGCGGTGACGCGATCATCGGTCAGAAGGCGACAACAGCGATGATGATGACTGCCACGACGGCAACGGCGCCGACGATGACGGCGATGATCTTCTTGTTCATGTTTGTTCCTCCTTCCGAGCGTTGGTGTTTGGGTTGTTCAGGTGGTTTACGACTGCGTATCCGATTACGCTGATGAGCCCCAGCACGATGGTGGCGATAATGTCGTCGCGCTTCATGAGTTTTCCTTTCCGTTGTTCCGAGTTGGATCAGGCGAGGTCGCGTTGGTTGAGCACTCGGGTGGACGCGGCGCCGAACACAAGCAGGCCCACCGCGCCCGCTGCCAATGCGGCGAGCACTGTCAGAGGTGTTGCGTTGAGCGTGGCGATGCTGGCAGCCGGGTAGAGCATCATCCCGACCAGGAAGGTGAAGATGGCGGTCAGCCAGAACCTGTTCTTGAAGAACACGGCCACGCAGAGGAACAACGGGCAGAACACGCCCATCAGCAGCGTCTTGGCGACAAGGCACATGACGAGGCCACCCAAGTTCACGTCGAACGCTTTCCCGGAGAACAGGCCAGCGAGCACGGCCCCAGCGGTGTAGGTCAGGATCATGCCGGTCCCGCCGACCAGGCCGACCGTAGTCTTCGAGATGGCGTAGTCGATCTTCTTGGAGTGGGCCGTGAAGATGGCTTTGGCGAAGCCGGAACTGTAGTCGCGCGACACGAATATGGCCAGGAGGATGCCCGCGAAGATGAACACCATGTTGATGCTCGCGTAGGCGCCCATGTCGAGCGGGTTCCCGGCCAGGTCGGAGCGGCCTTCCGATTCAACCACTTGCCATGTGTTGGTCAATGGCGGCGCGGTTCCTTCGGCGCTGGTCATGGTGAGCACCATCGCCGGGATGATCCCAGCTATCAGCAGTGCGATGCCGAGGGCCGGCGTGTGGGTCAGTCGGTAGAAGTCGAGTCTGAGCATTGAGCCGACGCGGGCGGCGAAGCTTGTGGTTGGGAATTGGGTGGTGGTCATCTCAGTGGGCTTTCTTGTTGCTCGGACATGACTTTCAGGTAGTACTCCTCCAGCCCGATCTTCTGGAACACGATCTGTTGGACGGGTAGGCCTTGATCGTGGAGGAATCGGGACACGGTCGCGGCGTCGGCCTCGTCGTAGACCCGCACCCCGCCGTCTTTGGGTTCGGCTTGCGGCCAGACCCGTCTGAGCAGGTGCAGGGCGGCTTGGTTGTCGGTTGACTGGACGAACACGAAGTCGCGGCATTCTTGGCTCATGGCGGCGGCGGGCATTTCCCGGATGAGGGTGCCGTGCCGGATGATGCCGTAGTGGGTGGCGATTCGGGATAGTTCGCCGAGTATGTGGGAGGCGACCAAAACAGTTACGCCCTCGTCCCGGCTGAGCGACGTCAAGGTGTCGCGGACGATGCGCATGCCGTCGGCGTCGAGGCCGTTGATCGGCTCGTCAAGTATCAGCAGGCGGAGATGTCCGAGGAGTGCCTGCGCGACTCCAAGGCGTTGTTTCATGCCGAGGGAGCATTCCTTGAACTTGCGACCGGCCGCGCCGACCATCGACACTAGGCGGAGGACCCTCTCCACGTCCCGTTTGGGGTGGGACACGTCCAAGTTCAATGCCTGCATCATGAGGTTCTGGTAGACGGTGCTGTTCGGGAAGCAGCCCGGATTCTCGATCAAGACGCCGATCCTCGAGCGCACTCCGGCGTCGGTGTGGGGGCGGCCGAACAGGCGGATGCGGCCGGATTTGGGGACGAGCAGTCCACACAGTAGCTTCTGCGTGGTGGACTTGCCTGAGCCGTTCTCGCCGATGAACCCGTAGATCGAGCCTTCGGGAACCGTGAGGTCGAGGTCGCGGACGGCGTACATGCCGCGGAACGCCTTGGACAGGCCACGGGTTTCGATCGCGTTCACGTTGGCCGCTCAGATCGCTGCGCTCAGGGCGGCGGCCTGTTCGCAGATGTCGTAGAGGGTGTCGTGTTGGCGTTCGATCTCGGGGTTGACAGTGCCGGTCTTGCGGGCCTTGATGTTGTTGAACATGAAGTACGGCAGCGCCCAGCCGACCAGCCCGATCAACCCCAACCCAACGAACGGCACCCAACTGGACGCCATGTAGCAGAACACAGATCCGGCCAGCGCGGCGGAGCCGGCCAGGCCGACGGTGAATGCGGCGATGGACGCTGTGGAAGTCTTGGACCGTTCGAGGTGGCCGATGGCCTCAGCGGTGGTGTCGAATTGGCGTTGCAGCTTGACGAGCGCGTGCTTGTTAGGGATGCGCCGGTCTCTTTTCAGGTGCAAGCGGACACCGCCGACGGGGCCGGCGGGCCTGTCCACGGCTTCGGTGGCCCAACCAAACGAACGGTAGGCGTCCCGATAGAGGGACTCTTGGTCGGGACGGACCTCGACGGTGGTGTATTCGTAGGCGACAAACCGGTTGTCTTGGTGGTCGGTCATTTGGATGTTCCTTTCTGGATGGGTGTTGTCAGTCGATCAGGGAACCGAGTCTTCAGGCCCCGAGCGGTGAGCGAATCGTCTAGGTGGACCCATTTCGGCTACTGCGGTTGGAGTACGCGCCGACTGCAAGGGGTGACAGAATTTGGGCATGTCCCAGGTCTCCGTTCTTGGTTCGGGTCTGCGCGCCCCGTGGTGGGTGCGCCGCCCTCGGGCGGTGGAGGCCGCAATCGGAGTGCTCTGCGCCGTGACCGCCGTAACGGGGGCGGTCGCGACGGTCGCAGCCGACCAGCCCTGGATGGGGTGCGTCGGCGTGGCGGTCACGGCGGGCGGGGTGGCGCTCGGTTGGCGCTGGCCGTGGCCCGGCCTGGTCCTGGTCGCGGCCGGACCGTTGACCGCGAGTTGGTCCGGCGCCGATCCGCTGGCGGTGTGGTCGCTGGCGGTCTTCGCGTTGTTCGGGCTGGCGTGGCGGGGTCTGCCTGCCCTGCCTGGCGGGCTGCTCCTCGGAGCGGCCAACATCGCCACCGTGTCGATCTCGGGGCTGCGCCCGGACGGCTGGGCCACGTTGGCGGTTTTGTCCGGGGTGGTGGCTTTGGCGGCATCGTTCGGCGGCGCGGCGCTGCGCCAGCACCGGATGTACTGGATCGAGTTGTTGGCCCGCGCCGATGACGCGTTGGCGACCAGGGACGCCGAAGCCGAACGGCGCGTCGCCGAGGAGCGTCTCAGGATCGCCCGCGACCTGCACGATGTCGTGGGCCACGAGATCGCGCTCGTGTCCATGAACGTCGGCGCGGCCGAGGTGCATCTCGCTGAACAGCCCGATGCCGCCAAAGCGGACCTGGCCGCCGCCCGCGCCCGCATCAAGTCGGTGCTGGCCGAGACGCAACAGGTCCTGACCTTGTTGCGCCAAGGAGCCGGCCAGGACGCGGCTCCGGCGGCCGGTTTGGAGCAGATCACGAACCTGGTCGGCTCGTTCCGCGCCGCAGGCCTGGACATCGACGCCCAGATCGGCGAGCTGCCGTCCCGCGCCGACACGGCGACCAGCGCGGCCGCCTACCGGATCGCCCAAGAGGCCTTGACCAACGCGCAACGGCACGGCCAAGGCGAGTGCTCGCTGCGGATCGCCTGGGACCGACAACTGTTGCGGATCGAAGCCACGAACCGCAAAGCGCCGAACAAGCCAGGCGGCCCCGGACTGGGGCTGATCGGTCTGCGTGAGCGCGCGGCATCGGCCGGAGGAAGAATCGACGTGGACGAAGACGAATCCCTTTTCACACTCCGGGCCACCCTGCCCCTCCCCGAATCCGGGGCGCCCCGATGATCCGGGTGATGGTCGCGGACGACCAAGAGATGATCCGCGTCGGGTTGAGAACCATCATCGGCGCCCAGGCGGGAATGGCCGTCGTCGCCGAAGCCGCCGACGGGATCACCGCCGTACGCCAGGCCGAGGCCTCAACCCCCGACGTGATCCTGATGGACTTGCGGATGCCCGGAATCGACGGGGTTGAGGCGACTCGCCGCGTCCGGCGAACCCAACCCCCCGAACAGGTCCGGATCGTCGTGCTCACCACTTTTGACCAAGACGCCAACGTTCTCGCGGCGATCAAAGCCGGGGCCAACGGATTCCTCTCGAAAGGCGTCGGACCCTTAGAACTCGCCCAAGGCATCACAGAGGTCTACGACGGCGGCGGCGCCTTGTCCGCCCGAGCCGCTGCCGCCGTCATCGCCCACGTCGCCGAAGACACCAACACCCCCGCAGACCCCGAGACCGAAGCGCTGTTCGCGCACCTGACCGACCGCGAACGCGACGTGGTGCGGGCCGTGGTCGAAGGCCTCGACAACGGCCAGATCGCGGCTCGGCTGTTCATCTCGCCGCTGACCGCCAAGACCCACGTCAACCGGGCGATGGCGAAAGTCGGGGCCGCCAACCGGGCTCGCCTCGTCTCACTCGCTTACCGAGCCGGAATCCGCCCCTAACGACATCCGCGTTCGCGGCCG
>JAITLE010000048.1 GCA_031278075.1 Bifidobacteriaceae bacterium
CCATCGCCTCGCCCAGGGCCGCACGCCCAGCCTGCAAAACCGCGTTCGCCTGCCCGGAGCCGACTTGCTCGAGTAGCCGCCCCGGACCAGCCGCGCCCAACACCGCGGCCTGAATCAAAACCGCCAACCCCGCTTGGGTCAACGCTTCGGCCGCCAGGCGCAGATTCGGCCCCTCTTGCCGGACCAAAGCCGCTCCGAGCGCCGCCGACCAGCGTTGCCGCACCGCGGCCCCGCTCTGGGCTTCAGGCGCGCCAAACCCATGCGCCACCAGCAGCTCACGGCTGCCGCTCGGCGCCGCCGGCCCACGCCACAGTTCCGCCAACTCGACCACTGCGGCGCTGACGGCCGCGTTGGCGAGCTGCGACACGGCATCGTCCACCTGGGCGCCCAACGCGACCAAACCTTCAGACCAACGTTCCCGCTGCTCAGGGACGGGTGGCGGCCCCAAGATGACGTCCCGCAAGAGACCGGCCGGCGCGATCAACTCCAGCCAGGCGGCGGTCAGAGCGGCTGGCGCGGCCGGGGGCGCCACCACAGCCCGGGCGCGCGCCACCACTTCTGCCGCCCGCTCGCGCGTCGCATCCAACAGCAAAGCCACGGCTCGGGCGTGCGTCATCTGATCCCGCGCCAGTTCCCGCGCGGACTCAGCCAAAGGCCCCAGATGCGCCGCGGCGACGGCCGGCGGGAGCGGCGCGTCAGGTCGCGGGACGTGCTCCTCAAGCCATTCCCGCACGCGCACTATCCCGTCCGCCGGCAGCGCGCGCACCGCCCCGCCCACGTCCGGCAACGGCAGGAGGCGCACGAAACCCAACGAGAGGCTCTCCAGGCGGCGCGCTATCGCGGGTCGGATCTCCTCCCAAGCGCCTACTGGCAGGCGGTTGACCACCAACGCCAGAGGCGCTCCGCCGGACCCGACGCCCCGCAGCAGGTCCCACAGCAGGGCGTCGCCGTAACGCAGCGCCGATGTGACGACCAACCACGCCGAGACCGGCACATCGGGTTGGGCCACCAACGGGTCGTTGCCCACAGCGAACGGGTCGCCGCAGTCCAGCAGCGCCCAACCCTGGGCGACGCCAGGATCGAGTTTCAAATCCGCCGCGCCGAACACGGGGTGTTCGCCCAGAAGAGCGGCCGTGGCCGCCGTGGCCAGCAACTGCGGCCGCCTGGTCGTGGGGCGCACCGGGCTGACCGGGCTGAGCGGTCTGCCCGCCAAAGCGTTCGCCAAGGCGGACTTGCCCACGCCCGTGCCGCCCACCAAAGCCACCACCGCAGGTTCGCCGGCCTGGCGCAGATCAGGCAAGATTTGTTGATCCAATGCGGCGCCTAGCTGGTCGCGCCGTTCGGCGGCCCCAGCCGAAGCCGGCGCCGGGAACGGGAACTCCGCGCGCCGCACCTCTTGACGCAACGCGCGCGCGAGCTGACAAGCTGAGCGGGGCGCGAACGGGCTACTCACACACATACCTTCTATCGTTTTCGGCTGTGACACCAATTCTGAAGAGACTAATACGGATTGTTTGGGACAGGAAAACTGAGGCGCCCCCGAGAGGATTCGAACCTCCGGCCGGCTGCTTAGAAGGCAGATGCTCTATCCACTGAGCTACGGGGGCTGACCACCCCAGACTACGCCAGGTTGGGCGCCGCTCGCCCCCGGGCGGCTTCAGGTCTCACGGGCGAGCCGAACGGCGGGATGGGCCACTGGGCGCCTCAGCGTCAAGCCACCGATCCTCGCCCGCCACACCACCACAGGCAGGCGCGCTTGACGCCTTAGGGCTGCTCAGCAAGGCGCGAAGTAGCCATCGCAGCCCAGTGACGCCCATCACGCCCGCCTGGCGCCGCTCGCCACGGCGGATGTCGCCGGATCGAGGCTTAGCACGGCATCGTCGCCCCTGTAGTCTGACGGGGTGAGCGTTGGGGAACACGGGGTCGGCGACCCGATCGTCTGGGTCGACTGCGAGATGACCGGACTGGACCTGACCCGTGACGCGTTGATCGAGATCGCTGTGGTGGTCACCGACTCGGCGCTGACGCCTCTCGGGGACGGCGTCGACATCGTCATCAAACCGCCGGCGCGGGCCCTCGCCGAGATGTCCGAATACGTGCGCGACATGCACCGCGCATCCGGACTGCTCTCCTTGCTCGACGCGGGCGTCACCCTGGCCGAAGCCGAGGCGCGCGTCATGGAATACCTCCGCGCCTATGCGCCCCAGGCTGGTAAAGCGCCGCTGGCCGGCAACTCTGTTGGAACCGATCGCGGTTTCATCGAACGCGACATGCCGCGCCTAGCCGCGCACTTGCACTATCGGACCATCGACGTGTCGTCCCTCAAAGAACTGACTCGGCGCTGGTACCCCCGCGTTTACTTCGCCGCGCCGGTCAAGTTGGGGGGGCATCGCGCCCTCGGCGACATCCGAGACTCGATCGACGAGCTGCGCTATTACAGGGCCTGTGTGTTGGTGCCCGAACCGGGGCCCGACTCCGACACCGCGCGCGCTCACGCTCTCGCGGTCCAGGAGAGCAGCGCGCGGGGCGCCAGCGGCAGTCTATAAACGCTCACAACACAAATCCGGCGTGAGGGCGGGCGCCCGCGGGGGCGCGCAGGCGCTCATAGCGGGTCAGCTCCGGGACGATCAACGCGACGGCCCGGTCGATCATTTCGAAGGCCGCCTCGTAATCCGCGGGCAGGCCACCAGCCGGGTCGGCGATCTCGTCGGAGCCGCCGGGGGCGACCGGGTAAACAGCGCGGCTGGCGGCGGCGCGGCGCACCATGTCGGATAAGGAGTTCGGATTCTGCCCCCGCACCGCCAGGGCGAGACGCGCGAACTCACGGATCGTGAACGTGCGGCGCAGAGCGCGGGGCACTTCTGCGACGACCCAGGCGCGTTGATCCAAGGTCATCGTCAAGATCAACTCGGCGTTTCCGATTAGCGCGCCGTTCAACTGGCGCGCGCCGTGGGCGCTCGAGTTGACGCCGCGTTTGGACAGGTAGGACCGCGTCCAACGGTCCACCGGACGTCCCGCCACTCCGTCAGCGGCCACACCAGCGCTTTCCACCGTGAAGCACTTGCCTAAGGCCGCCGCCAACAAGAACTGGGCGGCCGGTGAGCGACTGATGTTTCCCTCACACACTGTCAGGATCGCGAATGGGCGGCCCGTCATGAGCGGTTGCCGCTCCCCTGGCATTGGCCTGCTGCCGCGGTCACGCCGACCGCCGACCAGCACAACTCTGCGAACCCATGTAAAGCACATCGAGCAGGTCAGGCAAGTGCATATCGAGTTCCTCCTAGGTCCGCCGGCGCCGGTCAGTTCCGGACAACTATAGTCCGGGTTCCGGGGGCCGCTCGCCGTGCCGTGCGCTGGAACGATCCTCCTGAATTCATGTTGTCAAGTTGTGACGTTTGGGTGTGCCGATGGCTGCTGTCGGGCTGTTGTCGGGCGGCCGGCGGGCTGCTGTCGGGCGGCCGGCGGGCTGGGGCGGGCTGCCTGCGTGCTGCCTGCGGGCTGGGGCGCGTGGCGCGAGGTAGACGGCATCGGCCTGGGCGAGCGCCACCGCGGGTAGGGGGGCCTGCTGCCGCGGACGTACGCGCGGGCGTGAGATAGGATGCTCTGCGTCCTTGGCGCCGTGCGCGGGCCGAGGCGTGGTGGCTGTAGCTCAGTTGGCGGAGCGCCTGGTTGTGGTCCAGGAGGTCGCGGGTTCGAGCCCCGTCAGCCACCCAAGATGTGTCAGGCTGAAACAGTGTCCCACTGAACCAGGGTCTGACGGGTAGGTGTGACACCCCTTCGCGGCTGCCATTCTGAGCGCTTCTTGCTGAACGTCTTCCCTGGTCAGGATGTCAAACGGGTATTGCGGTTTAGACTCGATGTGGTGATCGGGGTGCGGCGGGGCGCCCACCATGTCCTCCATGATGAACAGCTTCTTGAAGAACACTTGGTTGGCCAGCCGCCGGGTGTCGGCGTTTGACCTGTTGTAGAGGGCGACGGGGTTGGCGGCCAGATAGAGGGCGTCGTCAATGAACTGGCGGCACTCGGTGTAGTCCTCCGACAAGATGGTCAACTCGGCTTGGGCGATCTCCAGACGCTCTTGAAGTTCGCGTTCCTTATCTTTGAGGACATCGACGGGGATCGCGCCGGCCAGGTGGGCGTACACGAGGGTCCGCTGCTCGGTCTTGATCTGGGCCGCTTCCTTGGTCTTCGCGGCCATGTCGGGGGTGGCTGAGGCCATCATCTCATCGAACTGGGTGTTGACCAGGTCGCGCAGTGCGGGGCGGCCAGATCGAGGTGCTCGGCTAGCCGAGGTTCGGTAAACGCACTTCCTTCGGCTGTTTGCGCACAACAGTCTACCCGGGGCGCAACGTCGAGGCATCGCGCCCGCGGCGTGGTCACTCGCGCCGGGGAGACCGAGGCGGCGCGCAGGGACATCTCTGCGGGGTCTTCGATCACGAGAGCGATCATCCCAGACCTCCACGAATCTAACCCCACTGCGCAGACAAGCCGCCTTTTCGCTCCCGCATTACGCGGGTTCTCATGGAGCTGCCCCGAAGCTATATCGAGACCTGAGCCGGGACTCTGGTGTGCCCCGCCAGTCACCGTGCGCCTCAGGGCAATGGAGGTATAGGTGTTTACTACCGCGAACAGGTCAAGTCATCACGGCCAATCGACTGGCGCGGGCCACAATGCGCCAATTCCGTGCCGAGACCGATATGAACGCCGGGCGGGGGATTCACCCCGCCCGGCGCTGGACTTCGCTCAGATGAAGCCGTGTTTGACCAGACAAGCGAGGTAGTCGGTCAGGTCCTCGTCTCCAGGGTCAAATCCAGTTAACCTAGCCCACTCGGGGT
>JAITLE010000049.1 GCA_031278075.1 Bifidobacteriaceae bacterium
ATCTGCAGCGGCTGCTCGGGGTCCCGGTAGACCTGATCGACGACCGGGGCCGCGGGCGCGTCCTTGACCGGGCACGGGCAGAGGCTGTACCCCTGTGAAGCTTGACGACAGCGCGATCCTCGCGGACGTGGCAGAGTTCGCCGGGATTGCGGCCGAGATCGTGGCCCGCGGCCACGACCACTTCGAGGCCGATAACGCCGATGGCGCCATCGTCCGGCTCGCTGCTCACATGCTGGTGATCAACCTCTCCGCAGCAGTTGGGCAGTTCTCGGCCGATTTTCAGGCCGCGCATCCCGACGTGCGCTGGGGATCAATCCGCGGCATGCGTCACCGGCTGGCCCACACTTATCGCGGAGTCAACGAGGCGTTGGTTTGGGAAGTCATGCAGCGCGACATCCCGGCCCTGGTAGCGCAGCTCGGCCGCTGACCGGGGCGCACCGGGCGCGTAGCCCGTCTGGGATGAGGCCGGGGCCGAACTCGCGGTCGATGTAAGGAGCGCGGGGTGCCGGACATCGCGGCAGCCTCAGGCGGCGAGCACCACCACGTCGGCGACGGGCAGCCTGTGATCCCAGGTATGGCGTGTTGGTATGGTAGGGTCTGCCATATGCGCAAGACGACTGTTTACCTCGACGAAGAGTTGGTCGAGGACCTGGGGCGCGCCGCCAAGCTGGCGGGCAAGCCGGCGGCAGAGATCATCAGGGCCGGGACAGCCAAAGAAGTGGAGTCCTACCTGCGGGTCAGGCCCAAGATGAAGGCGCAGCCAACTGACCTGGGCGGCGATCTGACACCGGAGCGGATCGCGCGGGAACTGGAGGGCTTCGGAGCATGAGGCTGGTGGTCGACACCAGCGGCGTCCTGACCGCACTGGACTCCGCCGCTCCCGCCCACCAGGCCTTCCATGAGGCCCTGACAGCGGCCGATGCCGCCGCCATCATCACTCCGATCACAGTGGCCGAGGTCCACTACCTGCTGACCAGCCGCCGCGCCTACCAAACGGCCAACGATTTCCTCGAAGACATCGCCAACGGGTTCTACGATCTGGTCAACCTGAACGCGAAGGACTATGCCCGGGCGGCGGCGCTGATCAGCCAATACTCCGGGCGGCTGCGCCGCAAGAAGCCCAAGGCCGGGTCGATCGACTTGGCCGACGCCATGAACGTGATCGCGGCCGCCCGCGCCCAAACGAGCTGCGTCCTGACCGCTGACGCCGACTACCGGCTGGTGCGCCCGCTGTCCGCCCACGCCGCCTTCACCCTGGTCCCCGCCGACCTGGGCGGCTGAACCCAAGGCGCCCAGACGGCATCGGGCGGCGGGAGTTTGGTGGACGATGCCGTCGTGTCCGCCATGCGCCAGCCACCACGGCGTTTCGCGATCACCCCCGAGTGAGGCAAGCACGCCGTTTCGCGATCACATTAGATGACTATGGTGCGAGCAACGTAAACGTGAGTCTTGTCGGGGCCTGTTCGTTTTGGCCGTTTCCCGTGTAGAGTGTGCGGCATGGCCACTCTGTCGCGTGACCCATCCGCGCCCGGCACCGTCTTCCCCCCAGCGGACGGCGCCTCGCTGGGCCCTCTCCACGACGACCTCGCGTCCTCGGACGGCAGAGCTGCCCTGGTGGGCCCAGACGGGACAAGGGTCGAGATCCCGGGGCAGATCCACGACGCGTTGATCCAAGTGGTCGACGCGCTGCGCCGGGGCAGCGCCGTCACCGTCGCCCCCATCTCGACCCGTCTCACCACGTCGCAGGCCGCTGAGTTGCTGGGCGTGTCGAGGCCGACGCTGGTCCGGTTGATTGAGGCCGGGTCGATCCCCTACGACCAGCCCCGCCGTCATCGTTTCCTGCGCCTCGACGACGTGCTCGCCTTCAAGGAGCGGCGCCAACACGAGCAGCGGATGCGGCTGGCGGAGATGACCCGCCAGGCGGTCGCTGACGGGCTCTACCAGGACACGGCCGAGGATTACGCCGACGCGTTGCGCGAGGCCCGTGGGAAGACGGCCTGACTCGTGTTCCGTGTCGTGTTGGACGCCAACGCGCTGGTCCCCATGGCGTTGGCGGACACCCTGATGCGCGCGGCGGAGCGCGGTCTGTTCGTCCCGCTGTGGTCTGAGCGCATCATGGGCGAGGCGCGTCGAGCCGTCCTGCGCGTGCACCCCGGCCTGAGCCCGACGCAAGTGGACGCGCGCCTGAGCGCGATGCGCGAGACTTTCCCCGAGGCGTCGGTGGCGGGCTGGGAGCCGTTGGTGGCGACCATCGAGTTGCCGGACCCCCTTGACCGCCATGTGGTGGCCGCAGCGGTTCGGGCGCGCGCCGACGCGATAGTGACCGCTAACCTGGCGGACTTCCCGGAGCGCGGCTTGGGGCCGCTGGGCCTCCATGCGGTCTCGCCCGACACGTTCTTGTGCGACTTGCTGGACCTTGCGCCACAGGTGATGGCCCGCGTGATCGAAGACCAAGCCGCGGACGCCAAGAACCCTCCCATGTCCGCGAACGATGTGGTGATCGCGTTGGGACTCGCAGGTGCCAGGGACTTCGCCAAAGCGGTCGCTCGGAGCGCGCCGACCACCACAGGGTTCGACTAAGCCTCGAAGGGCATGCTGTGCTCGCGCGTGACCTTCCTGGCGAAGATTGTGAAGGCGGTGGTCATGTTCATGCCGAGTTCGCGGCAGGTCTCCTCCATCGACCGTTTGAGGTTGGCGTCCATCCAGAAGTCGACCGGACGGCGTCGGACACCGCCCCGGCCAAGAGCCGGTCACCGCTGAGATCGGCCGCCGCGCCGTTGGCCCTAGGCCCAGGTCGCCGCCACCTCGAGGAGCCGTTCCGCGGCCAGCCGTTCCCCCACCGAGACGCGCACGCCCTCACCCGGGAACGGGCGGACCAGCAGCCCCGCCCGCTGGCAGGCGTCCGAGAACGGCACAGCGTCCACGCCTAACTGGAGCCAGACGAAGTTGCCCTGAGGGTCGGGAATGTTCCAGCCTTCAGCGGTCAGCCCCGCGACCAGGAAGTCACGGGTCTCCACCACGCCGGCGACACGCTGAGCGAGCGCCTCGCCCATCTGCAGCGAGTAGACCGCGGCCGCCTCGGCCAGCGCCGACACAGAGAACGGCGTCGTGACGGACCTGATCGCCTGGATCAGCCGCGGGCGCCCCAACGCGTAACCGACCCGGAGCCCGGCCAGCCCGTACGCCTTCGAGAAGGTGCGCACCGAGATCAAGTTGCCGTGGTCCGCCAGGATCTCATCCGCGCGGACGGCTTGCGGATCGGTCACGAAGTCGACATAGGCCTCGTCGGCGACGACCAGCACGTCGTCAGGCACCTGGGCCATGAACTCGGCGAACTCGCCGCGGTGGATGGCCGGCCCGGTCGGGTTGTTCGGGCTGCAGACCAGGACGGCGCGGGTCCGCTCGGTGATCGCGTCCGCCATCGCCGGCAGGTCGAGCCTGCCCCCCGCGGCCAGCGCGACCGGCGTCGCAACCGCTCCGGCCGCGCCCACGAGGATCGGGTACGCCTCGAACGAGCGCCACCCGTAGACCACCTCGTCGCCCTCGCCCACGAACGCCGTCAGCGCATGGCCGAGAACCGCCACAGCGCCCGCCGCGACGACGACCTGCTCCGCCTCGACCCCGTGATGGAGGCCGATGCCGTCCGCGAGCTCATCCGCCAGCATCCGCGGGTAGCGGTTCAAGTCGGCGGCCGCCTCGCCGACTGCGGCCAACACCCCAGGCAGCGGCGGATAGGGCAGCTCGTTCGAGGACAGCTTGTGCATCAGCCGACCACCCGGGCGCGCCCCCGCCTTATAGGCGGGCAGCGCCTCCACCGATGGCCTGATGGGAACTTTGGTCATGGGTCTATCGTCGCACGGCCCCTTCCCGCGCCGCCGTGCGCCGCTCCGGGCGCCCGGGCCCGGGAGTCACCGCACCGATATCTCGTATTCCGTCACGGTCGCGGTCGCTTCGCCGTCCATGACGGGCGCCACCGCTTCCCGCCACGCCGCCAGGTTGCCGTCGTCGTAGCCGTCGACGAGTTCCGCCGTGGCGCGGTAGGTGGAACCTGTGTGGGCCACCTCCGGGTCGCTTTGGGCTTCGTGCAGGTCCTCGTCGCTCGCCTCGGCGAGGTCGCGGATCACCGCCGTGTGGCGGGATCCGTATTCACTCGTGGGGGACAGCGCTGGCACTGGGTCTTGGACGTGCTCGATCGACATCCACTGCTGGCCCACAGGTGGTTTCATCGCGCCGATCGGCGATCCCAGCGTCAGGATCCCTGCGACGCTGTAAAGCGAGTTGAAGTCCTCGTCGGCTGCCAGTTGGGCGCTGACGATGCCGCCCTGCGAGTGCCCCGCGAGCACAACGGGCTCACCCTTCTTGGCGCCAGCGTCCCGGAGCGCCGCGCACGTGGCCAGACCGATCACGTTCGGATCGCCCGCCACCGCGAGGAAGTTGGTCAGCATGCCCGCGGGGTTTGGGCTGGTGATATCCGGGGTCGCGGTGCCCGGAATGGTCACCAGCCAGCTCACGGCGCCCGCTTTCGACACGACCTTGGTGATTCCGATTTTCGTGGTGTCTTCGCTCCTGGAACGCGCCAGGTCGAGGATCCGCTGGGTCACGTCGCCCATGCCCGCGGGCGCCCCTGTGGCGGTTTGGCTGACTCGTTTGACCGCGAAGCTGAGGTTGTCGGGGCCAGTCAACATCAGCACCAAGCCGCCCAAGCCGCGCGATGCCGTGCTGGTGCTCGGCGGCTCCCACTGGAATCCCGGCACCGCTAAGCCGCCCACCACCGCGGTCAGGTCGGCCTGGTGCGAGCGCAGCAATTCCCCCCAAGACGGCCAGCGGCCGTTCTCGACGAGATAACCGGGCACGCCGAGGACCGCGCTGGCGGCGGCGCCCGCCACGCCGGCGAGCCATCCGAGGGGGCCAAACTGCGCCATCGAATTGATCACACGCGAACGGATCGACTCCCACGTCGAGAACTGCCCCATCGCGTACCGCTCCGCCTCTTCATAGTCGGCGGCTGCGACCTCGAGCTTGGCGATCAACTCCTCGAGCTCGCGCTTGACTCGGTGCAGCGTCGTCTCCTGCCAACTGGTGATCGCCTCCTGGGCGCGCCTCACGGCGAGGCATCTCTCGCGGTAGAACTCCGTCCAGACAACGATCGTCCACATGAAGTCGCCGAAGTGTCCCGCCTCCAGCCGGTCCACCGCGCGGTCGGCGCAAGCGCCAACCTGCTCCACCATGTGGACAGCGGTGCGCAGCCGCTGGGCGATCACGTCCGCATCCTCCAGGAACGCGATGTTCCCCCAAGGGCCGCCGAAGAACGCGACCCCTTCGTTGTCGCCGATCATTGGACCCCCAACAGGGCCGTTATCTCCCGTTGCGTGGAGATCACCTCATCCGCGGTGTCGAGGCAGCGCTCGATCGCTATGGTGACCAAAATGGCGATCTCGCTGGCAACATGCGCGAAGCGTGCGCCAGCCGGGGACCGCCAGTCGCAGTTCGTCGTCCTGAACACCAACGCCCGGGCGGGCACGAGTTCAGCCGCCGCCACCCTGAGCATCGCCGCGGCGTCGTTGTAACAAGTCAAGCTGTCTGCTCCCATGTAGTCATAAGCCATGCGCCGATTCTCCGCGCCGCCCGCGGGTCGCCGCCGCGAGAAAGCCCAGGTCTGTGGACCGCCACGCGCGTGAGCGAACTGCCACACCCAAGGGCGCCGGCCATCCGGATGACCGATGGCGGCGCCAGCCCGGGCGACAATGGATGTGTGCCCAGGACGTACACCAAGCGGTTTCGGCCCGGCGGTCCCGGCTCAGCCAAACTGGAGGCCCTCGGGCTCCAGTGGCTAGCTGAGGCGCCCTGCGGCGTCCGTGTGGCCAGCGTCCGGCGCCAGACGGATCAGCTGCTCGAGATCGAATACTTCCCGCCCGCGGCTCCCGCCGCCGGCGCCGCCGAGGCCTTCGGCAGGGCGCTCGCCCGCACGCACGCCGCCGGAGCAGCCCACTTCGGCGCCCCGCCGCCCAACTGGACGGGGCCCGGCTGGATCGGCGCCGCACCCATGGTCTTCGCCGCGGAGCCGCGCCAATCCTGGGGCGAGTTCTACGCGCTGGACCGCGTCCTGCCGTATGCCCGCGCGGCTGCCACCCGCGGCGCGTTGGACCCGGCCGGCATGGACGTGATCGTGCGGCTGGCGGGGCGGCTCGCGGACGGCCTGTTCGACTCCCCGCAGCCCGGCCTGCTGGGTCCGACCGACGCGGCCAGGCTCCACGGCGACCTCTGGGCGGGCAACGTGCTGTGGTGCGATCGGCTCGCGCGGGACCAGCGCTGGACGGGCGCGGCGTTGATCGACCCGGCCGCCCACGGTGGCCACGCCGAGACCGACCTCGCGATGCTCGCCCTGTTCGGCCTGGCCGGCCTGGAGACCGTGACAGCCGCATATGACGAGGTGTCAGCGCTGGCCGAAGGCTGGCCCGACCGCGTCGGCTTGCACCAGATCTATCCGCTCTTGGTCCATGCTGTCCTGTTCGGCGGATCGTACGGCCGCGCGGCGGTCAGGAACGCCGCCCGCTACCTGTGACGCCCGCCCGCGCGGCGAGGCGAGCCTAGAGATCGCGTCGGGCTCGTCGCCGCTGACGCCGCCCGAGAGCCAAACTCACCGGCCTGAACGCCACACGCGCCGGCTGCGGCGGCGCCGTGGACGCTTGGTTTTCATCTCAACTGAATCTTGTCGCGGCTAAGCCAAAAGCGGGTGCGACGGTGTAGGTTAACGCCATGAGCAATCAAGAACAGCCACCCGGCTATCCACAACCGGCTCCTCAGCCCCAGGGCTATTACGGACCCGAACAGGGCTATCAGCCCACCGGCGCGGTCCCTTATCCGGGCTACGGCCCGCGCAAGCCTTCCCCGATCGCCGGCGGCGTGTGGGGTCTCGTGCTACTGATCCTGGCCGGGACGCTGACGCTGATCGGCCTCATCGCCTTCATCATGTTCCTGGCGGCCGATATGCCTATAAGGTCGCCATACGTGACCTCGTATTTCCTGGTCCCCGGCCTCATCCTCGACGGCATCTTCCTCGCCACCCAGGCGCTGCTGACCAAGAAGTAGGCTCGCTCGCAAGAGTTCGAGCATGCGGCCGGCGATTCGCCCGTGCCGACGTTCACGCTCGGCCCCCAGCACCGTCTCGTGGCGCTCGCTGGGCGCCGGGCGTGAGCGTGGAACCCCAGGTCACTGTTGGCGCGGCTGCACGATGCCGTCTCGCCGCACCGCCCGGACCTGCCACGTCAGCGCTTTCCGCGCCCCACGCGGTGGTCGGCCGCCAGCGTAGGTCGCATCTAAGCTTGAGGGCGTGTTGACACCCCTGGCGTCCTTGGCCACCCGGCCGACTCTCAGCCCCCTCGACGGACGGTACGCCGCCGTCACCGCGCCCCTCCTCGACTACTTGTCTGAGCCGGCGCTGAACCGCGCCCGGCTCCAAGTCGAAGTCGGGTGGTTCGAGCACCTCGCCGCGTCAGGCGCCCTGCCGGGCGTCCCCCGACTGGAGGACCGCGATCGAAACTATTTGCACGGCATCGTGCGGGGCTTCGGGGAACAGGAGATCGCTGAACTCGCGGAAATCGAGCGGGAGACGCAACACGACGTCAAAGCGATCGAATATCTTCTGCGCAGCCGGCTCGCCGCCGCGCCAAGCGCGTTGGGTCCCGGCACAGCGCTGGGGCCGGCCCTGAACCCACTCATTCATTTCGCGTTGACCAGCGAAGACGTCAACTCGCTGGCCTACGCGCTGACGGTCAAGGGCGCCGTCGAACAGGTCTGGGCGCCGGCGGCGCGGGCGGTCACCGCGGATCTCGCGGCGCTCGCACGGGCGACCAAAGACGTCGCGATGCTCGCGCGGACGCACGGGCAGGCCGCCACCCCGACCACGCTGGGCAAGGAGCTCGCTGTGCTGGCGCGACGGTTGCGGCGGCAGCTCGCGCGGATCTCCCGCGACGAGTATCTGGGCAAGTTGAACGGCGCGACCGGCACATATGGCGCGCACGCGGCCGCCGCGCCCGCGGCTGACTGGCCGGCGGTGTCACGGACCTTCGTGGAGTCGCTCGGGCTCACCTGGAATCCGTTGACCACGCAAATCGAGCCGCACGATTGGCAGGCGGAGCTTTACTCCGACATAGCACGTTTCGGGCGCGTGCTGCACAATTTGGCGACCGACATGTGGACCTACATATCGCTCGGCTATTTCGCGCAGACGCGGGGAATGGGGACCGTTGGGTCGTCGACAATGCCGCACAAGGTCAACCCGATCCGTTTCGAGAACGCCGAGGCGAACCTTGAGATCTCGGCGGCGTTGCTCGACGCGCTGGCGGCGACCCTGGTCACCTCGCGCCTCCAGCGGGATCTGACGGACTCGTCCACCCAACGCAACATCGGCGTCGCACTCGGACATTCGCTGCTCGCCATCGACAACATCCGGCGCGGGCTGACCTCCCTCGACGTGGCCCCCGGGCCGATCGCCGAGGATCTCGCCGCCAACCCTGAGGTCCTCGCGGAGCCCATCCAGTCCGCGATGCGCGCAGCCGCGCTGGCCGGCACGCCCGGCATGGACAATCCCTACGAGCGGCTGAAGGAGTTGACCCGCGGGCGGCGGGTCACATTGGAGCAGATCAGGGAGTTCGTGGACGGGCTCGGCTTGCCCGCCGCGATGGCCGCGCGGCTCCGCGGCCTCGATCCAGCCAGCTACACCGGGCTCGCCTCCCGGCTGGTCGACGAGTACTTGGAACCCGAAGAAACGGAGGGATGATCACATGGTTGAGACCGCATATCGAATCAAGGGCATGACCTGCGAGCATTGTGTCAAAGCGGTCAAAGAGGAGTTCGGCGCGCTGGATGGCGTGCGTGGCGTCGAAGTGGATTTGGCGCCCGATGCCGTCTCCACGGTCACGGTGACATCCGCCGTCCCGCTCGACCCGGCCGCCGTGGCCGCCGCCGTCGACGAGGCCGGGTACGAGCTCGTCGACTAAGCCTGGATCCCGGCTAAGCCGCAGGAGTCAGCTGGGGCCGTGGTGGCGGCGCCAGCCTGCGATCGCGTACTGCGGCGGCGACCAGGCCGCGGGGTCTTCGCCGAGTTGGGTCGCCCACTTGATCGGTGTGTGCGGGTCCCGCAGCAGCGGCCGGCCCAGCATCACGGCGTCGACGCCGCCCTCCGCCACGATCTGCTCCGCCACAGCCGCGCTGTCGATCAGGCCGACCGCGTTGACGCTCAAGCCGGTGGCGCGGCCGAGTTCTGCGGCCAACGGCACTTGATAGGCCGGACCCACTGGGACGCGAGCCTCGGCGACCACTCCGCCGCTTGAGACGTCGAGGTGGTCCAGCCCGGCGTCGCGGGCCCAAGCCGCCAACTGGGCGGTCTGGTCGAGGTCCCATCCGCCGTCCACCCAGTCGGTCGCGGACACGCGCATCATCAACGCCATGTCGTCGCCGATCGCCTCACGCGCCGCCGCGACCACATCCAGCGGCAAGCGCGAGCGGTTGGCGAGCGAGCCACCGTAGCTGTCCGACCTGCGGTTCGCCAGCGGCGAGAGGAATTGGTGCAGCAGGTATCCGTGGGCGGCGTGGATCTCGACGGCTTGGAAGCCGGCGCTGCGCGCCCTGGCCGCGGCGGCCCCGAAGGCCGCCGCCACTGCTGCCATCTCCGGCCAGCTCAGCTCGTGCGGGACTGGCAGTCCAGTGAACGCGACCGCTGAGGGCGCGTCGGCCCGGTACCCGCCAGCCTCCGGCGGGACCGGCGTGCTCCCCTCCCACATCCGGCTGGTCGAGCCCTTGCGTCCCGCGTGACCGATCTGGATCGCCGCGATGGCGCCCTGGGCCTTGATCAGCTCGGCGACGGACGCCAGCGGAGCGATCTGGGAGTCGTCCCACAGCCCGAGATCCCACGGGGTGATCCGGCCGTTCGCCGCCACAGCGGTCGCCTCGACCACGACCAGACCTGCGCCGCCAGCGGCCAGACTCCCGTAGTGGACGCGATGCCAGGCTTCCACGCCGCCGCGCCGCCCTTCGGCGGCGTATTGGCACATCGGGGAGACCCACAGTCTGTTCTTGACCGTCAACGGCCCAACTCGAATCGCACTGAATAGCTTCGCCATAGACCACAAGCCTAGACAGCTCATCCCGGGGATCGTGTCGAGTCGGCGTTGGTGGTTGGCGCGCCTGGTCGGGGCCTTGTCCTCCGCGCGCCCAGGGGGCGCCTGGCGACGCTGGCCGGCGAGATGCCGCAAGTGTGCGCGCCGGCTCAGCCCCAACTCCCCCGCCTCGGACGGCTTGGTTCGGGTGCGGGGACGGGCCGGGCCGCGGGGCCGGGCCGCGGGGTCGGAGCGGCCGGCGTCCAGCCTCAGGTTCGAGCCCGCTCAATCTGGGCGGGGGTGATGGCGGCCGATCGGCAGCATGAGCGGCCGGCCGGATATCGGGTCGGCGATCACCTGGCTGTCGATGCCGAAGACCGCGCGGACCGTGGCGGGAGTGAGCACATCCGCGGGGCTGCCCGCGCTGTGGACGCGGCCGTCCGCGATCGCCACGAGGTGGTCCGCGTACCGGGCCGCGAGGTTCAGGTCGTGGAGCACCATGACGACAGTTGTGCCCCGGTCACGGTTCAGTTCGACCAACAGGTCGAGGATCTCGATCTGGTGGGCGACGTCGAGGAAGGTGGTGGGCTCGTCTAGGAGCAGCAGATCGGTCTCCTGGGCCAACGCCATCGCCATCCACACCCGTTGGCGCTGGCCGCCTGACAGTTGGTCCACCGTACGATCAGCCAGGTCAAGCGTGCGGGTCGCCTCCAGCGCCGCAGCCACGGCCTCGTCGTCGCGCCGGCTCCAGCGCGAAAGCGCGCGGCGGTGCGGGTTGCGGCCCCGGCCGACCAGGTCCGCGACGGTGATCCCGTCCGGCGCGATCGGCGACTGCGGCAGCAGCCCGAGCGTCCGCGCGAGCTCCTTCGGGGGGATGCGGCGCACCGGCCGGCCGTCCAACAGCACCTGGCCGGCCTGTGGTTTGAGCAGGCGCGACATCGCACGCAACAGCGTGGACTTGCCGCAGGCGTTCGCGCCCACGATCGCGGTCAACCGCCCGGGCGGGATCGTCAAGTCGAGGCCGTCGATCACGACCAAGTCGCGGTAGCCGAGCCGCAGCCCGGCGGCCATGAGATTGTGAGCGGCGGTCACAGGGAGCCTCCGGTGCGGTTGACACGGATGATGAGGTAAACCAGGTAAGGCGCGCCGAGCGCGCCGGTGATGACCCCCACCGGATAGCGGGTGTCGAACGCGAACTGCCCCACCAGGTCCGCGACCAGCACCAACACCACCCCCACGAGGGCCGATGGCGCGAACGGCGAGCCGTGCGGCCCGGCCAGACGCACCGCGATGGGGCCGGAGAGGAAGGCGACGAAGGCGATCGGGCCGGCCGCGGCCGTGGCGAAGGCGATCAGTCCGACCGCGGCTGCGATGGTGACCAGACGGGTGCGTTCGGTTCGCACCCCGAGCGCCGACGCGGCATCGTCCCCGAGGCGGAGCAGCGCGAGTCCGCGCGCTTGGGACGCCAACAGCGGCCCGAAGACCGCCGCCGCGACCGCCACGGGCGCCACGTCCGCCCAAGAGGCGCCGTTGAGGCTGCCGGTGAGCCAACGCATGGCCTCCTGTAACTGCCACTGCGGCGCCTTTTCCAGCAGGAACGCCGTGACCGCGTCAAGCATCGCCGCGATCCCGATGCCGATCAACACCAGCCGCGTGCCGACCACGCCGTCCCTGAACGAAAGCAGGTAGATCGTCATGGCGACACCGATCCCCGCGACGATCGCGAACAGCGACACCTGCGCGCCTGACAGGTCGAGCACGATGATCGCGAAGGCGGCCGCCGCGCTCGCCCCTGAGCTGATGCCGATGATGTCAGGGGAGGCCAACGGATTACGCAACAAGGTTTGAAAAGTGACGCCGCCGATGCCGAAGCACACGCCAGTCACAACGGCCAGCACCGCGCGGGGCAGGCGCAGCCGTCCCACGGTGAACGACGCGCCAGCCACATCCCGCCCCGCCAACACGTCGATCACCTCCGCGGGTGAATAAAAGGTCTGCCCCACCATCAGCGCCACAGCCAATGCGCCAGCCACGATCAGGAACAGCACCACGATCACGACCCGCCGGCGGCGCAGCCGGGCGCGACGGCCAGCGGCCAGATCGGCGACTGCCCCAGGGTTGGGGGCCCTAAGCGCGGTCACAATTCTCTGATTCTTGTCCGGCGCACAATTCCGATCAGCACCGGCGCTCCGAGGATGGCGGTGAGGATGCCCACGTCGATCTCGTCGGGGCGGGCGACGACCCGGCCCACGGTGTCCGAGGCTGTCACGAGGATCGCGCCGGCCAACGCTGAGAACGGGACCAGCCAACGGTGGTCCACACCGATCAACAGACGGCAGATGTGGGGCACGATCAGGCCGACGAAGGCGATCGGCCCGGCCACGGCCGTCGCGGCGCCGCAGAGCAGGACCGCGCCCAGGGAGGCGAAGGCGCGGGCCACGAAGACCCGCTCACCGAGGCTGGCGGCGGCCTCGTCGCCGAGCGCCAGGGCGTTGAGCGACTGCGCGGAGACCAGGCAGATGACCACGCCGACCACGAGGAACGGCGCCACCTGAGCGATCGCGTCGATGTTGGCGCCGCCGACGCCGCCGACCTGCCAGGACCGGACGTCATCGGCGATGTCGGCTCGGGGCAGGACGATCGCGCTTATGAACGATGCCGCCGCCGCTGAGGTGACGGCCCCGGCGAGGGCCAGTTTCAGCGGGGTGGCGCCGCCCTTCCCGAGCGAGCCGACGATGTACACGAACACGGCGGTGATCCCCGCCCCGGCTATCGCCACCCAGATGAAGGCGGTGTACGTCCACAGGCCGAACCAGGCGATGCCGGTCACGACCGCCAGCGACGCCCCCATGTTGACGCCCAGGATCCCCGGGTCGGCCAGAGGGTTGCGGGTGACTCCCTGCATGACCGCTCCGGCCAGGCCCAGGGCCAGGCCCACCAGGATGGCCAGGATGGTGCGCAGGACGCGTTTGGCGACGGCGGCGGTCCCGAGCCCGTCCGTCGAACCGGAGAGCCCGGCGGCGATCTCATCCCACGAGACGTGACGGGACCCGATCGCCACCGAGGCGCCGGCGCAGATGACGAGCGCCGCGACGACCGCCGCCAGCCAGGCCCACCGCGTCCATCGGCGGCCCGCCCGGGCGCTGGTTGTCGTCAACCGGTGACGCCCGCCGCCTCCGCGAGCATCGCGACGTATTCGTCGAGGACCCACGTGATCGCTAGCGGCGTCGGGTTGGCTGCGGTGCCGAGGGGACCGCTCCCGTCGAGGAAGACGACGGCATCGGCCGCGATGGCGGGCATTTGCGACAACAGCGGGTCGGCCTTCAACGTGTCGACTAGCTCTTGGTTGCCGTAGGTGACGATGAGTTCGACGTCCTCGAACTGGTCGACCTGTTCGGCGCTGACGCTACCGGCGAATTGTCCAGCGGCCGAGGCTTCGGCGACCGCCGCGGGCGTCACCAAGCCGAGGTCCTCGAAGAAGGCCGCCCGGGTGTCGTTGGCGGTGTAGAAGTTGACCACGGACAGGTCCGTCGTGTCGACGTGCGTCACGAACATTGTGGTGGTGCCGGCCAGGCCCGGGTACTTCGCCACAGTTTGGGCGATCTGGGCCTCGATCTGGGCTACCAGCGCCTCGCCTTCGGCCTCAAGCCCCATGCCTTTCGCGTTGTACCTGATGACATCGCGCCACGATGTCGACCACGCCGCCTCGGGGTAGGGGACGACGGGCGCGATCTCGCTGAGGAGCTCGTAATCCTCCTCACTCAGGCCAGAGTAGGCGGCGAGGATGACGTCGGGTTTGGTGTTGGCCACACCCTCGAAGTCGATCCCGTCGGTCTCGTCGAAGAGGACGGGCATCTCGCCGCCGAGTTCCGCGAGGCGCTCCTCGACCCAAGGCAGGAGGCCGTCGCCATCGTCGTCGCCGAAATTCGCCGCCGCCATGCCGACAGGCACCACGCCGAGCGCCAACGGCACCTCGTGGTTGGCCCACGCGACGGTGGCCACGCGGACCGGCTGGGCGGTGATCGTGGTGGTCCCGAAGGCGTGGTCGATCGTGATCGGGTACTGCGCCGCGACGGTTGACGGCGCTTCGGCAGGCGAGTTGGAGGTGGTCGGCGCTGAACTGGTCGGGGCGGAACTCGGGGATGAGCCGCAGGCCGACAAGGCGAAGGCGGTGGTGGCGACGGTGGCCGCGATGGCCAAGAGGGGGCGAGAACGCATGCGACAGTTGCTCACTTTCTGGTAGGGCGGTCTGGGCTACCCATAGGGAACTTAGGTAAGCCTTGCCTAAGAGTGTAGGACGGTCGTGTTGGAGGTCGCAATCGCGAGATTCAGACCGGGACTGTCGCAATTCGGACAGCAGGGCCGCCTTAGCTGTCGCGGAACCGCCCCGGAGACAAACCGGTGACCCGTTTGAAAGCGGCGCCGAAGGCGCTCGCGGAACGGTAGCCGACGCGGTCGGCCACCTCGTCGACGGCCAACCCCCCGCCCAGCAACAAGGCCGCCTGCTGCGCGCGGAACGCCGCCAGCCAATCGGCGAAGCCTAGGCCGGTCTCCGCCCGGAAGGCCCGGGTGATCGTCCGGCCGGAGACTGCGAGTTCGCGCGCCCAATCCGCCAGAGAACGCGAGTCGGCGGGGTCGCTTTGGCACGCGGCCACGATCGGGGCGAGCAACGGGCGGCACGGCATGTGGACTAAGAGAGCTTGAGGCGAGGGCGCCAGCAGATCGAACACGAGCATCTCGGCCAGGTGGCGGGAGCGCGGCGCTAGATCTGGCTCGACCAGGCGGTCCAGCAGCAGCGCCAGCAGTGGCGTGACCTCGATCGCGACGGGCTCGAGCGGCAGCGCCGCGGTGGCGCCGACGTCGAAGTGCGCGGTCCGGTACCACGTCCCGCGCGGCGCGCGGCCCTCATGCAACAGGCCGGCGGGCACCCACAAGCCGACCGCCGGAGTGATTGTCCAGGTCCGCGTGCCGATCGTGGCGGTCGACGCGCCCCGCCGGTTCCAGAGCAGCTCATGCGTCGCATGGGCGTGCGCCGCCCAGACGGTGTCCAGCCGCACCGCCTCGCTCATCCCGGTGATCGTGAACGGCATGACGATCTCGCCCGGCGCGAAGATCGGCAAATCCCGCCGGTCAATCGCGCCCGGGCCCGTCACACGCCGTCTGGCCACCCGCCCATTGTCCCCCCGCGGCTGTTCGGCGGTCGCCTGGCCGATGCCGCCCGCCCGCCAACCGCCCACAAAACCGGGCTGCCGTCCCGATTATCAGCACCCAATCCCCGCCGAACCGCATGCGAAACCACAGGCCACAGCCCCGAGGGCCACCCACCCAGACCAAGCGTCAGGAGTTAGGGGGGTTTTGGCGACTCTTGTGCCGCCGGGCCTGGGTTTTGGCGACTCTTGTGCCGCCGGGCCTGGGTTTTGGCGACTTCTGTGCCCCACCCCCCGAGTTTCGGCGACTTCTGTGCCCCACCACCCGAGTTTCGGCGACTTCTGTGCCGCTCGACCCGAGTTTTGGCGACTTGTGTGCCCCTCGATCCGAGTTTTGGCGACTTCTGGGCCCCCCCCCCCGAGATTTGGCGACTTTTGTGCCCCCCAACCCGGGTTTTGGCGACTTTTGTGCCCCTCCACCCGAGTTTTGGCGACTTTTGTG
>JAITLE010000083.1 GCA_031278075.1 Bifidobacteriaceae bacterium
CAGCCCGAGGCTCCGCAGCCCGGGCCGCCAGGGCCCGAGCCGGCGGATGCCGAGTCGGCCGGGCCCGAATGGCCCGGGCCCGAGCGGCCGGAGCCGGAGGCGGCCGGCGACGAGGACCAGGATCGCCAGCCGCCAAAATGGAAACGCTGGCTCCGGCGCGGCGCTGGGGGTCCTGGCACGGCATCGGACCCCGCCGAATAGGCTTTAGCCGCCAACAATGCCGACAATGCCAACAAGGCCGACAAAGCCAACAAGGCCGACAAAGCCAACAACGGCGGCGACCAACGCCGCGGCGACGAATAACAACAATCAGTATCAATCAGTAGGAGAACCAATGACTGTCAACCGCGTGGCCATCTTGACCGCGGGCGGTTTCGCGCCCTGCCTGTCCGCCGCCATCGGCGGCCTGATCGAGCGCTACACCGACTTGACGCCGGACACAGAAATCCTGATCTACCAGTACGGTTACTACGGGCTCCTGCGGGGCGACTCCTACCTGGTGAACGAGGAGGCGCGGGCCAAGGCCGGCGTCCTGCAGCGCTACGGCGGCAGCCCCATCGGCAACTCGCGCGTCAAACTGACCAACGCGGCGGACCTGGTGCGCCGGGGCCTGGTCGAGGCGGGCCAGGACCCGCTGGCGGTGGCCGCCGAGCGGCTGCGGGCGGACGGGGTCGACGTGCTCCACACCATCGGCGGCGACGACACCAACACCACCGCCGCCGATCTGGCCGCCTACCTGCGGGAACACGATTACGGCCTGACCGTGGTGGGCCTGCCCAAGACGATCGACAACGACGTGGTGCCGATCAAGCAGTCCCTGGGGGCGTGGACTGCGGCCGAGCAGACGTCGCTGTTCGCGCAAAACATCATCGGGGAGCACCGCTCAAACCCGCGCATGCTCATCATCCACGAGGTCATGGGGCGCAACTGCGGCTGGCTGACGGCCGCCGCCGCCACCGAATACCGGCGCTGGCTGGGCGAGCAGGAGTGGAACCCGGCGCTGGGGTTGACCAAGGAGCGCTGGGACATCCACGGCGTTTACATCCCCGAACTGGAGTTGGACCTGGACGCCGAGTCGGCGCGCCTGCGCGCCGTCATGGACCGGATCGGCAACGTCAACGTCTTCCTGTCCGAGGGCGCCGGCATTGAGACGATCGTCCATGAGATGGAGGTCTCCGGACAGGAGGTCCTGCGCGATCCGTTCGGTCACGTCAAACTGGACACGATCAACCCCGGCAGCTGGTACGCCCGCGAGTTCGCGGAGCGGATGGGCGCGCTGAAGACGATGGTCCAGAAGTCCGGCTACTTCTCGCGCTCGGCCCGCGCCAATGAGCGCGATCTGCTGTTGATCCGCTCGATGACCGACCTGGCGGTCGATTGCGCCCTGGCAGGCGTCTCCGGGGTGATCGGCCATGACGAGGGCCACGGCGACACGCTGCGCGCCATCGAGTTCGAACGCATCAAGGGCGGCAAGGCCTTCGACGTCAACAAGCCGTGGTTCCAAGACCTGCTGGACGGCATCGGCCAACCCCACTGACCGGCAACGGCCGGGACAGCCGGGATTGCCCGATGCCGCCGGGCCGCCAACGCTCCGCCGCCCGGTTCCGTTCCCGCTGGTCAGGCGGCCTGTGCTGACGGCGGACGGGTTTCGAGCCGGTGGATGATCCGCTCGGCGGCGATCGACCCGCGGCGGAACCGATGGCGGACATCGCCTGAGCGGCACAGCCGGATGAAGGCCGAGATCTCATGGTGGAGCGTGTCGCGCGCCTGTTTGGGGAGACCGTCCAGCACCGGCTGACTGGCGCCGGCCGTGGTGACGAGATCGACCCGTGCCGGGTTGGCCACGTGGTCTATCATCAAGCTGGCGTCCTCGCCCTGGATGAAGCTGCCCCCGGTTGACTGGGTGACCTTGGACCAGGCGCAGGTCACAGTCATGGCGTCATATGACAGCAGGGCGTTGCCGCCAGCCTCGAACCCGTTGTCGAGCGTGTATGAGGCGCCGAACACATCGAGCGGCTCGGCAAAGAGTTCCAGGCACGGGTGGATGCAATAGACGCCCAGGTCGCGGAGGGCCGAGTTGCCGCTGGCCGGATCGAGCGCGCGGGGGGCGAGGCCGCGTCGGTAGGCGGGGTAGCGCGAGGAATACTGGCACATCTCGAAGTGTGCCCATCTGATCACGCCCAGGCGGCGCACGGCCGCCCTGATCAGCTCGTAGGCCGGGTCGTGCACCGGGCGGACCGCCTCAAGGAGCACGCGCCGGTTGTCCTCGGCTTTAGCGAACAGGGCTTCGACCTGGGCGGGCGAGCGGGCCAGGGTCTTCTCGCAGAGGACGTGTTTGCCGGCCTCGAGGGCTGTGACCACATGGTCGAAGTGGGCGCCGATGGGGCTGGCGACGTAGATGGCGTCGAGGTCGTCCATCCGCGCCAGCCGTTCGACGCCGACCGTCGCCGCCTCAAGCCCATGACGGGCCGCGAACTCGCGGCCCTTGGCGGAGTCGCGCGAACTGACCGCGACCGGGGTGCCGCCGGCCTGGCGGCAGGCGGCCACGAACCAGTCCGAGATGGCACCGGTCCCGACCACTCCGAATCTCATGGGCTGGTCCTCCTGACCGTCAGCGCCTCAGGACGCCACTTTGGCGTCGATCCCGCACAGGATCAGCTCGTCGCGGAAGGCCAAGAGTTGATCGTCCGTCAGTGACGGCACGCCGCGAAAAGCGTACTCCCGATTCAAGTCGTCGTACTTGCCTTTGCCGTATTGGTGGAAGGCCAGCAGTTCGACGCTTCCGATGCCGTGTTTCGAGAACAGTTCGGCGAACGACTTCGCGTCGTCACGGCTGTCGTTGACGCCGGGGATGACTGGCACGCGGAAGACGTGCGCCGTCGCTGAGCGCGCCAGGTAGGCCGCGTTCTGGAGGATCAGGCGCAGCGGCGCGCGGGTGACCTGCCGGTGCCGAGTCGAGTCGTGGTGTTTGATGTCCATCAGGACCAGGTCGAGTTGGTCTGCGAGCCGGTTGAAGACCGCCGGCGGGGCGGCGCCGGAGGTCTCTCCGACAACGCTCAGGCCGCCCTCGTGGGCGAGCCGTATGAGCGTGGCCGCGAAGTCGGGCTGGGTCATGAATTCGCCGCCGCTCAAGGTCAGGCCGCCGCCGCTGTGCCGGTAGTAGTCGATGTCGCGGAGCGCCACGGCCATCACCTCCGGCGCGGACATCCACCGCCCCACGGTGACCGGGCTTCGGCTTGCGCGGTCCCACATCGACTCCGGGCGTCGGTATTGTGACTCAGGGTTGCAGCACCAGGCGCAGCGAAGCGGGCATCCTTTCAGAAAGACGCAGGTGCGGATGCCCGGCCCGTCGTCGATCGAGAAACGCTGGATGTCGAAGATCAAACCCAGCTCGCTGGTGCCGTTGGCTTGCTGGTTCATCGACCATAAAGCTCGCGGCTGATGATCTCGTCCTGCACGTCGCGGTCCAGGTTCACGAACACAGCGCTGAAGCCGGACACGCGAACGATCAGATCCGGGTACTTCTCGGGGTGCTTTTGGGCGTCCTCGAGGACGCCCGAATCGACCACCGTCACCATCAGGTGACAGCCGCCCTTGTCGAAGTAGGTCTCGATGAGGCCTTTCACCTTGGCCCGTTTCCGGTTGAACATGGTCGGCGTGAACTTGATGTTCTGGACGGCTCCGCCGTGATAGCGGGCGTCGAACCGGGTGAGCGAATTCAGCAGGGCAGTCGGGCCGGCCCGGCCGGCGCCGCCTTGGGGGTTGTTGGCCGGGTTCATGAACTTGCCCGCCGGCCGGCCGTCGGGGGAGGCGGCGGTGCGCCGGCCCCATTCGGTGTTGGTCTGGTTGTTGGAGATGACGATCAGGAAATAGTCCATGCCGCGCTCGAGCCCGCGCCGCCGGTTGCCTTTGGCGACGTATTCGTAGAGGTCGTTGGCCAATTCGTCAACGTCGTCGATGTCGTTGCCGTACTTGGGGCATTCGCGCAACTGGCGTTGCAGAGCTTCGAAGCCGACGAAGTTCGCGCTGATAGCGTCGCGCAGCTCCGCGAGGGTGGTTCGGCCTTCGTCGTAGACGAGCCGCTTGATGGCGTGGAGGGAGTCCGAGGCGTTGATGTTGCCGTAGGTCTCGTTGGTGCCGCCGAGGTAGCGGATGCCGCCGTCCAAGATGCTGCGGCCGCGTTCGACGCAGTCATTCATCCACAGACTGCCGAAGATGAACGAGACTTCGCGGTTCATCAGTTCGTAGCCGCGGATTTGGGCGTCCGCCCCGAGGTCGAGGTAGTAGTCGAGCAGCGCCTTGTATTGGTCGTAGAACTCCTCGAACGTGCGCAGCAAAGGCGGCGGGACCATCTTGACGGGGCCGGCCTTGTAAAGGCCGTCCATCGGGTCAATGCCGCCGTTCAAGGCGATGGTCAGGATCTTCAGCAGGTTGATGAGGACGTTCGGCGTGCCGATGCTTTGACCTTGGATGACGAATTCGCCGCAGCCGAACGGCACGTATTGCTCCGCCGCCGTCTTTGGCAGACGCATGCCATACATGACCGCCGGGACGTTGACGTCATCGTTGTAGAGGGTCGGGTAGGTGGCGCCGGCGCCGATGGCGTCAAGGGCCGCGTCCATGATGTCGGCCGGCGTCTCCTTGTTGAAGCGGAGCGTGAACTGCGGCTCGACATAGCGGCACTGCCGGGTGACCTCGATGGCGAGCCTGGCGAAGGCGTCCGCGGCTTCCGGGTTGCGCCTGCCCGCGCCGCCGACGATTATTCGTCCGTTGACGGTGGTGCGGCGGTTCTCGATCATGGTCCACAGGGAGACCAGGTATTCGCGCGCGTCGTCTTGGGTTATGACGCCATCGGCGATGTCGCGCACCAGGTATGGTCCCAGGTAATCGTCGAGGCGGCCGTAGTTGATGCACCCGGCCAGCACCGCGAACAGCCAAGCCTGCTGGATGGCTTGGTGGAGGGTCTGGGCCGGGCCTCGCCGGATTTGGCGCAAGGAGCTGGCGATGGTTGCGAGCCGGCGGCGCTCGGGGCCGCAGGCTCCGCCGGCGATGGCGGACGCGATCTCATCGAGATAGAAGTCGACCACCTGCTCGTAGATGTCGAGCGCCTCGCCGCAGGCGGCCAGGAACTCGTTTCCCGGGTCGGCTTTCAGGCGACGGCGCAGGCGGTCGCGCATGCCGCTCGGTCCCAGCCTGAGCATGGTCGGGTAGTCGAGCATCACCCCTGACAAGCGCGCGGTGGCCATCAGCGGGAAGTCCGGATCGATGAACCGGCCGACAGTCGTCTCGGTGAGCACGTCGGCGCAGTAGAGCGCCTTGGTGTCATGCTCCGACCAATACTCGTACATGGCGTCGACGCGGTCTTGGTCCTGAAGCTCAGAGAACTGCTGCTTGAAAATCTCAAGCTGATCGAAGACGCAGTAGTGCCCAACGCCACCGACAGATGTGACGCAGCCGAACCCGATCGGCAGGGCGTCAAGGCGTCCGGCGAACCAGTCGCCGTCTTCGACGCGTCGGAACAACGCCGGATACAGGACCCGCAGGCAGTTGATCTCGCGCCGCTCCTTGGTCAACGGCAGCGACTCGCGGTGGACCCGTGTGTACGTTTCCATCAGCTCTAGCTGCTGCGGCGCCGTCAGCTCTGGGGGCAGCTTTTTCGAGACCTCCACGTTCTGCGCGCCGGCGGCCTTCGGCCTGGGGCGCTGGGCGCGGGCGGGCGCCGGGGCGGTCTTGGTCTGAGCGGTGGCCCGGCTAGACATTGGCATGGCTGCTCCGCTCGGCCTGGCGCCAGTCGTCTTGGAAACGTCCGATCAGATCGGTGAAGCGCTTGGTCGTCAGGTGCGGCCGGGTGATGGCCGAACCCACCACAACTGCGTGGGCGCCAAGGTAGAGGGCCTTCATGGCGTCTTCGGGGGTGTAGACGTGGCCCTCCATGACGACGCAGCTGCGGTGGCCGAGTTCGCGGCACATGCGTGCGAACTCGCGGTAATCGGCATCCTCGATTAGGCGGGTCTGCTCGGTGTAACCACGCAGTGTCGGTCCCACGATTTCCGCGCCCAGGTCGACCGCGTGAGCCGCCTCGTCAAAATTCGAGACGTCGGCGAAGATGACGGCCTCGGGGATCGCCCGCTTGACTCGCTCGAGCAGCGTCCAGGCGGGCTCGCCATCGGCGTTCAACTGATCGGTGCAGTCGAGCGCGATGATCTCCGCCCCCGCTTCCCACACCTGCTTGGCGGCGTCGAGCGTGGGGGTTATGAACACGTCGGTGCCGGGCGACCAAATCTTGTACAGCCCGATCAGCGGCAGGTCGACCGCCGCCTTGATCCTGCGGATCTGCTCCGGGGTGTTGGCGCGGATGCCGACCGCGCCCCCCCAACGGGCCGCTTGAGCCATCTTTGTGACCAGGTCGTCCGTGTAGATCGGATCGTCACGATGCGCCTGACAGGAGACGATCAGTCCTCGCAGCGAATCGAGCAGAGCTTGCTTGCCGGTTTCTGGCGCGTTCACCTACGGTGCCTCCTGGGCTTGGTCGGGGCTGTCCACAAGGGTGAAGTTGTCCGGCGCGGGCTGTCCTCCGGGGATGCGGTTGACGAAGACGCGGTCAAAATCGTCGAGCATGGCGTAGCGGCAGACCCCTGTGTAGTCGAACTTGGTGTCATCTATCAACAGGACGGCTCGCTTGGCGCGCTCCAGCACGCTTCGCTTGATCTCGCCGATTTGATATTCGCTGACGAAGACCTCGCCTAGCTCCAAGTCGACTCCGTTGGCGCCCAGAATGGCGAGGTCGAAGCGGAAATCTCTGATCTCCCGAATCGATATGGCGCCCATCGTGGCCTGATATCTGGCGTCATACGATCCGCCCAACAGGTACGACTCGAGCTGCGCGCCGGCCAGGCGCGTGACCACCGCCACAGAGTTCGTCACAATGATGACGCGCTTCTCCGCGAGCCCGGGCAGGAGGAACAGCGGCGTTGAGCCGGTGTCTATGAACACCAGGTCTCCGTCGCGGACCTCGTTCAGGGCGGCGGCGGCCACCATGCGTTTGGCTGGCGCGTTGCGGTCGAGTTTGGCGTCCAGCGCCGACTCGTTGAAGCTCGACATGATTGTGTCCGAGTGCGGACGCGTCGCCCCGCCGAATTGGCGCTCGATCTCACCGCGGGCCGCCAGGTCGCGCAGGTCGCGCTGAACGGTCGAACGCGAGCACCCCAATTCGTTGGCCAGGCTGGCGGCTGAAATGGCGGGACGAAGACGCAGCTTTCCCAGGATGTAGTTCTGTCGCTCCCTGGCCAGCACAGCTGCCTCCCTAGACGGTTCCCGCCGCGCCCGTGCGGCACGGCCAACCACGAGACTAGTGGATTCCAAGCCGACCGGCAAGCCAGACTGGATCAAAGATGGTCATACCCGGTCGGATTATGAACAGGATTGACACACCGATTGAACAAGTCGTACCATGGCGTGTCAACGTCTCAGGACAACTGCGGAGGAGCGGGAATGCAATTGCCGGGCCATCGGAGGTCCGCGCCGGACGTGGCGCAGCACGGCTTTGGGGGTCCTGGCGCCGATGCGCGGCGGGGTTCCTGGTGCGTGACGAAACCCACCCTCAAAGGAGAGGAAGACAATGAAGAACGCAAGTAATCCAGGCCGATCACACACGACGCGCGTGCTGTGCGCGGTCGCTGCCAGCGCTGCCTTGGCCCTGGTGTCGGCATGCGGCTCGGACACGCCGTCTGGCGACGCCACCGGCGGCGCCACCGGCGGCGCCACCGGCGGCAACGCTGCCAAGGGCCCCTCCGGCACGATCACCTACGCCGGGAACACCGTGCAGGTTGGCGCCACGATAGATGTGGGCGACAGATTGATTGAAATGTTCGAGGCGGCCTATCCCGACATCAAAGTCGAGCGCGTGGAGGTCCCCAATGACACCGACACCATTAGATCAACTCTCACGACCGAGATTTCCGCCGGCGCCGGCCCAGATGTTTACTCCGGCGATATGATCTGGCCGGCGCAGTTCGCCGCGGCGGGGCTGGCGGCCCCACTGTCCGACTATCTTTCAGACGACTACTTCGACACGTTCGCGCCCGGGCTCATAGAGGGCGCCACCTATCAGGGAAAGGTCTATTCGGCTCCTTGGTACACGGACAATGGGCACTTGTTCTACAGAGCAGACCTGCTTGAGAAGCACGGCCTCGAAGTGCCGAAGACTTGGGATGAACTGATTGAGGCCTCCAACACGATAGTCGCCGCCGGAGACGCCAAATATGGTTATGTTTTCCAGGCCGCCTCTTATGAGGGCGGGACCTGCTCATTCGTCGAGTTGCTGGCGGACACCAAGGCGAAGGTCCTGAACGACGCCGGCGACGCGTCCTCTCTCGACAGCGCCGAAGGCGTGGCGGCGCTGGAATTGATGAAGAAGCTGGTGGATTCTGGCGCCAGCCCGGCCGCGGTCTCAACTTTCCAAGAGTCGGAGGCCACCAACCTCTTTGCCGGTGGCGAAGCCGTGTTCATGCGCAACTGGGGCGGCCTGTGGGGCACCGTGCAGGACGAGGAAAGCTCAAAGGTCGTCGGCAAAGTCGGCATCGCGCCCATGCCTGGCGTTGACGGCATCGGATATTCGTCGACCGGCGGCTGGGGCCTCTACCTCAACCCGAACTCTGAGAACGTCGACGCCGCCATCGCCTTCATCGAATTCGTGACCAGCACCGAGGCGCAACTCATGACGGCGACGGAATTCGCCATGATCCCGACGGTCACGTCCGCGCGCAACGATCCGGCCGCGGCCGAGAACAACCCGGTGATGGCGGTCGCGCCAGACGTGAAATTCATCTCGCGCCCGGCCAACACACCCGTTTACCCGGCTGTGTCGGAGGCCCTGTACACGAACATGAACGCGGCCATGACCGGCAGTGTCACCCCGGCTGACGCGATCAAGGCGGCGAGCCAGCAAATCGACACCGCCCTGAGCGGCGCTGGCCTGTAGCGCGCCACGACCCCTGGGCTCGAACGTGTCAATCGGCACAGCGTTGCCGCGCTCCAGCGCGGGCCGGCGGCCGCGAACACTCGCGGTTCGCCAGGCTCGCGCTGGTTGGGCGTTCGCCTCTCCGGCTTTCGTGGTGATCGCCGCCGTGACCGGCTTCCCACTCATTTTCGCGGTCGTGATGAGTGTGAGCAACGTGAAGGTCGGCGGCGGCGGATTCGACTTCAGCGGCCTGACGCTTGACAACTTCGAGATTGTCTTCAAGTCGGAGAAATGGCGCTACGCCCTCGCGTTCACCACCTTCTACACCGTTGTCACGGTGCTGGCGGAGTTGGTGCTCGGAGTGCTGATCGCGCTGGTGGTGGAACGGTTGGGCGCTTCGCGCGGCTGGATGCTGGGATTGTTGCTGATTCCGTGGTCCTTGATCACCGTCATATCGGCAACGCTCTGGCGCTACGTCTACGCGGCTGGTTACGGAGTGGCCAGTTGGGCGTTGACCCTTGTCGGGTTCGACGATCCGGTGATCCTGGGGAACTCGACATCGGCCATCGCCGCCCTGATGGTGGCAGACGTTTGGAAGACCACGCCATTCGTCGCCATCATCGCGTTGGCCGGCCTGGTCTCGATCCCGAAGGAGTTGTACGAAGCCGCGGAGGTCGACGGCTCAAGCGGTTGGCGCACCTTTTGGTCCATCACGCTGCCGCTGATCAGGTCCGCCCTCCTGACGGCGGTGCTGTTCCGCGTCCTCCAGGCCTTCGGCCTGTTCGACCTGCCCTTTGTGCTGACGGGGGGCGGCCCGGGGAGTTCCACCACGTCATTGGCGATGCTCGGCTACAACACCATGTTCACAAATCTCAGGTTTGGTCCGGGCGCGGCCATAGCCGTCAGCACCGCCCTGATCGTCACCTTGGGCTGCCTCGCCTTCACCCGGGTGTTCCGGGCCCAAGTCGGAAGTCGGGAGGGGTGACCGTGCGACGCAGAAAGGGGAGCCGAGTCGGACTGGCGGTGGCCACGGCGCTCGTGGTCATCTTCTTGGTCGCGCCGCTGTACTGGTTGTTCGTCGGCAGCCTCCAGACTGGCGACGGCATCGCGGCCGTGCCGCCGCAGCTCGTGCCGGCGGACCCGACCCTTGAGAACTACGTCCAAGCTTTTGGGCAGCACCGCTTCGGGCGGTACATCCTCAACTCGATCGTCGTGTCGGCCACCGCGACGGCGGTTGTCTTGGGCCTCGGGATCTTCGCGGGGTACGCCTTGGCCCGGATGCCGATCCGGGGCAAGACCCCGATTCTCATGGGACTGCTCATGATCTCGGTCTTTCCGGTGATCGCGGTGGTCGCGCCCCTATATTTGATGCTGCTGAAACTCAATTGGCTGAATAGTTATCAAGGTCTGATCGTCCCATATGTCGCGTTCAACCTTCCATTCGCCATCTGGATACTGAGGAACCACTTCTTAGACGTGCCCGTGGCGTTGGAAGAATCGGCCAGAATCGACGGCGCCTCGAACCTGCGAATTGTCACGAAGATCATTGTGCCCACGGTTCTTCCGGGCATCTTCACCGCCGGGGTGTTCTGCTTCAGCGCCTGCTGGCAGGAATTCCTAATGGCAATATCTTTCAACTCATCGATTTCGTCGCGGACCATCCCGGTGGGAGTGGCCCTCTTTTCAGGAGAATACACCGTGCCCTATGGAAAGCTCTTCGCCGGCAGCGTGGCGGCGGTGGCGCCCATCATGATCCTGGTGTTCGCGTTCCGAAAGACCGTCGCGTCTGGTTTGGCGGCGGGCGCGGTCAAGGGCTGAACACAGTTGAGACGCAACCATTAGTTGATTGGAGACACGATGGCAGTCACGAAGACCTGGAAGGTGGCGGTGGTCGGATTCGACCACATGCACGCCGGTGATTTCCTGCGGTTGATTTGCGAGAACGACAACGCGGAGCTGGCCGGGGTGTGGGACTCAGACACGGACCGCTTGCGGTCGGTGGCAGACGACTTCGCCGTGGACGAGGCTATCCGGTTCACCAACCCGGACGCCCTCATCGAGGCGGGGCCGGAAGTCGCCGTGGTCTGCTCCACCACCCGCGACCATCGCAAATGGGTGGAGCGCCTGGGAGCGGCGGGCATACACCTGATCATCGAGAAGCCCTTCGCCACTTCCCTGGCAGAAGCCGACGCGATGATCGCGGCCGCCGCCCGGGCCCAGGTGCGGCTAGCTATCAACTGGCCCCTGGCGTGGTACCCGCCGCACAGGACCACCCGGCGCCTGATCGGGGAGGGCTTGATCGGCAAGGTGCGAGAAGTCCACTACTACGACGGGAACCGAGGGCCGCTGTTCCATCTGCACGACAAACGGGCGGTCGACGGCGCCATAGACCCGGAGGTCAAACGGGCGTCCTGGTGGTATCGAAAGGCGAACGGCGGCGGCTCCCTGCTGGACTACCTAGGCTACGGCTCGACCTTGAGCACCTGGTTCCGCGATGGCGAGTTGCCGTCGGCTGTGACGGCCATCGCCCATGTCGCGCCTGGGGACGAGGTAGACGAGCAGTCGGTGGCGATAGGTCAGTTCCCTGACGGACTGTCGACATACCAGACCAGGTGGGGAACGTTCACCGACCCTTGGACGCATCAGCCGCAGCCCCGGTGCGGCTTCGTTGTGGTGGGCGGCGCCGGCTCGATCTCCAGCTTCGACTATCAAGACCACGTCACCGTCCAGACGCGCAAGCGCCCCGAAGCGACGGCGATCCCAGTGGACAAACTGGAACCGAGAGACAGGGACGGCATGGCTCATTTCCTGGCGGCGTTGAACGACGACTCCGACATCACCGGCCCGCTGTCGGTCTGGATTTCGCGGTCCGGGCAACGGATCGTGGACACCGCCCTCGAATCCATCCGCTTGGGTCGAACAGTGCCCCTCATGGGCACGGCCAACCATCAACTGCGCGAGGCGTTGCCATGACCGCCATCGCCTACCTGCCGACCGACCCGGAGTCCTACAACCCGCCAATCGGGCTGATAGGTGCCGGCAACATAGCCGGCACTCACCTGGCCGCCTACCGTGACGCTGGTTACAACGTCACGGTCATCTGTGACACAGTGCTCGACAGGGCCCATTCGCGGCGCGACGAATACTTCCCCGGGGCGCGGATCACGGCTGACTACCACGAGGTGCTGGCGACCCCGGAGATTGAGGTCGTGGACATCGCCACGCATGTTGAGACCAGGCCCGAACTGGTGCGCGCCGCGCTGCTCGCCGGCAAGCATGTGCTCAGCCAGAAGCCGTTCGTGCTCGATCTTGACGAGGGCGAGAGGCTGGCCGATCTGGCGGACCGGGAAGCCAGGCTGCTGGCGGTGAATCAAAACGGGAGGTGGGCGCCGCACCATTCCTTCTTGTTGGGCGCAGTCGGCTCGGGGCTGCTTGGGCGCTTGTCATCAGGTGACTTCGCCCTCTATTGGGCGCACGACGAGGCGGTTGCTGACCACCCGGTCTTTTCCACGCTCGAGGACCTCATTCTTTACGACTTCGGCATCCACTGGTTCGATCTCATCGCCCGGGTGTTCTGCCCAGCCGGCCAGGCCACCTCCGTCTACGCGACTCTCGGGAGAACAGCCGACCAAGTGATACCAGTGCCGACATCCGCACAGGTGGTTGTAACCTTTCCAGAGGCCTCGGCCACCCTTCTGCTGCGCGGGTCGGCGCACCGCGCGGCCTTCGGTGGTTACCGGGTCGATGGCTCGAAGGCCGTGGTCACCAGCGCCTCCGCTGACGAGTTGGGCGGCACCGATCCCCAGGTCAGGGTCCATGACCAGGAAGGCGAAAATGTCGTCAACCTCAAGGGGAACTGGTGGACCAACGGCATGCACGGCGCCATGGGGGAGCTGCTCGCCGCCATTGAAGCCGGGCGGCAGCCGTCGAACAGCGCGCGGTCGGCGCTGCCCGGTCTGGCGCTCTGCTTCGCGGCCATGGAAGCCGCCCGGACCGGGGCGCCAGTGGACCCGCGCGGAGTCCGCCGGCCCCCGCGATAGCCATGGTTGACGACTCCGGCCGCATCGGCCCGGTGGCCCCGATCGCGCAGATCAAGGCCCAAACCGAAGGGCGCCTCTATCGCGGCTACGGCTACGCCCGGTATGCCGGCGTCATCGATCACTCGCTGCTGCGCCCGGAGTTGACCGAGGCTGACGTGCGGGCGGGCTGTGGGGTCGCCGCGCAGTACGAGGTGGCGTCCGTCTGCGCGCGGCCGGCGGACGTTCCCCTGTGTGTGGAACTGCTCGCGGGAACGGGCGTGGCGGTGGGCACGGTGGTGGGTTTCCCGCATGGCGCCAACACGACGTCCACCAAGGTGTTCGAGGCGGCCGAGGCGGTCGCGCGGGGCGCGGTTGAGCTGGACATGGTGCTCAACATCGGTTGGCTGCTGAGCGGATATTTGGAGCGGGTCGCGGATGAGATCGGCGCCGTGGTGGAGGCCGCGGAAGGGGCGACGGTCAAAGTCATCCTGGAGAACGCTTATCTGAACGACGAGCAAAAGCGATCAGCCTGCCGCCTGGCGGCCCGGGCGGGTGCCGATTTTGTCAAGACCTCGACTGGTTTCGCGCCTTCGGGCGCGACGCTGCACGATCTGCGGTTGATGCGCCAGGCGGTGCCGGGATCGGTCAAGGTCAAGGCAGCGGGCGGCATCCGCACCCTGGACGCCTTGGCGGACGCCTTGGAAGCGGGAATCTCCAGGTGCGGGGCGACGGCCACGGCCGTCATCCTGGACCACTTCAAGGCGGTGGCGCGGTGACCGCCCGGTCATGGCGTTCAGATCGGCCAGATCGGCCAGATCAGCCAGATCGGCCAGATCGGTCATATCTTGGGATCGACGTGGGCGCCACCAACATCAAGTGCGCCGCAGTGCGAATCAGGCCCGGCGAAGAACCCCGAGTCTCCTACCTCGAGACGCTGGCGACGGTCGAGAGCCCCAACCCGGTGGCGGTGAGACGGCAGGTCGAGGGGATCGCGCTGGGCCACCTGTCGCGCGAGCGATTTGAGGCGGTCGGCTTGGCCTTTCCCGGCACAGTTGACACCGAGGCCGGGACCACCGGAGTGGTTCCGAACATCGAAGGCGATTGGAACGGATTCTCCCTGTCGTTTCCGATCTCCCAGGCGATCGGCGTCCCCGTGCGTCTCATCAATGACGCCAGAGCCTTCGCCCTGGCCGAAGCCAGGGCGGGCGCCGCCAGAGGGCTTGACACGGCCGTGTTCTTGACGTTGGGGACTGGGATCGGCGGAGGTGTGATCATAGGTGGACGCCTTCACCGGGGGCGCGGCGGCATTGCCGGGGAGATCGGCCACCAGGTCCTTGACACCAGCGATGACGCGCCGCGCTGCGGTTGCGGGAACACTGGCTGCCTCGAGGCCTTGGCGCTGCCCGCCAGGATGTGCCAGGCGGCGGGCCAAACGAGCGTCAGGGCCGTGTTCGCCGCCGCGGCGGCCGGGGATGGAACCGCCGCCGCCGCCCTGGCCGCCGCGATTCGCTATATCGCCGTCGGCTTGGCGAACGTCAACGCCCTGCTCTGTCCGGACGCGTTTGTCGTTGGCGGCGGCATCGCCCAAGCTGGCGAGGCGCTCCGGCGTCCCCTCGTGCGGGAGTTGCGCCGCCGAGTCACCTTGGACAACCCCGAGGCTGTCGATGTCCGGCTGGCCCAACTGGGGCACCAGGCGGGTGCCGTGGGAGCGGCGTTTTGGGCGCTGGAACCGGGCCAAGCTTGAGCGGAAGGTTGGAACGGCCGGGATTGTCCGATGCCGTGGGGCAGCCCCCGCGCTCTGCCGCCCACCAGCGTGGTGGCGTCGAGGCTGACCGGTCCAGCCCGGGTCAGCTGACACGCGAGGCCGAGCCAGAGTACGTGGCGGCGCGCCAAATGGCGGCTCGGCGGCTGACGGGGCGGCGGGCGGCGGGTAGGCTTGCCAGCGCCATGAATGACAAGACCCTTGCTCGTCTCGACGCTTACCGCGAGCGTCCGGCGGCGCAGCAGCCGCAGTGGCCGGACGCCGCCGAGCTGGCGGCTGCGACGGCGGCGTTGGCGGCGAAGCCGCCGCTGGTCTTCGCGGGCGAGGCCGATGGCTTGGCGGAGCGGTTGGCGGCGGCGCAGCGGGGCGAGGCCTTTGTGCTTCAGGGTGGCGACTGCGCCGAGATTTTCGCTGAGTCCTCGGCCGACCGGATCAGGAACAAGATTCGCACGGTCCTGCAGATGGCGGTGGCGCTGACCTACGGCGCGTCGCTGCCGGTGGTCAAGATGGGCCGGATGGCGGGACAGTACGCCAAGCCGCGCAGTGCCGCCACCGAGACGCGGGGCGATGTGACGTTGCCCGCCTATCGCGGGGACGCCGTCAACGGCTTCGAGTTCACCGCCGCCTCGCGCCGGAACAATCCGTGGCGGATGGTCGACGCTTATCATCATTCGGCGTCGACGCTGAACCTGATCCGGGCGTTCACCATGGGCGGTTTCGCGGACCTCAGGCGCGTCCAGGAATGGAACCGGGGTTTCACCGCCAACCCGGCGTACGCCCGCTATGAGGAATTGGCGGCGCAGATCGACAAGGCCGTGCAGTTCATGGGCGCTTGCGGGGCCGATTTCGAGGCCCTCAAAATGGTCGAGTTCTTTTCCTCGCATGAGGCTTTGCTCCTGGATTATGAGCGTGCGCTGACTCGGATCGATTCGCGGGGCGGCCAGCCCTATGACTGCTCGGCGCACTTCTTGTGGATCGGGGAGCGCACACGCTCGCCGGAAGGCGCCCACGCGGAACTGCTCAGCCACGTCCGCAACCCGCTGGGCGTCAAGGTGGGGCCGCAGGCCCACGCCAGCGATGTGCTCCGCCTGGCGGACAAACTCGACCCCTTCCACGAGCCGGGGCGTTTGACCCTGATAACGCGGTTCGGGGCAGATTCGGTGCGGGCCGTTCTGCCCGGACTGGTGCGGGCCGTCCAGGCCGCCCAGCGCCCGGTGCTGTGGGTTTGCGACCCGATGCATGGCAACACCTTCACCACCGCCGGCGGCGTCAAGACGCGCCGCTTCGACACGATCATGGCTGAGGTCAAGGGCTTCTTCGAGGTCCTGCGGGAGGCCGGGGCGGTCCCCGGCGGACTGCACATCGAGTTGACCGGCGACGATGTCACCGAGGTCATGGGCGGCTCCGAGTCGATCGATGACGAGGCTCTGACCAAGCGCTACGAGACGCTGGTCGATCCGCGCCTGAACCACCAGCAGGCCCTCGAGATGGCCTTCCAAACCGCCGAACTTCTGCGCCGGCCCTGACCAGCCGCTTCCGGGCGCGGGCCCGGCCCAGGCGGGAACAGCAGGCTGGCAACAGCAGGCTGGCAACAGCAGGCTGGCAACAGCAGGCGGGAACAGCAGGCTGGCAACAGCAGGCGGGAACAGCAGGCGGGAACAGCAGGCGGGAATAGAAGGGGAGGGGCGGGCGTTGAGGATGGCGTGAGTCAAAGGCGGATTTGGCCGGCGGCGTGGCCGCGGCCCAGGGCATTGGCGATGCCGCTGCTTGCGCTGCTTTTGATGGCCAGCCTGACTGGGATGGGATGGACCTACGCCTATTGGAACAGCCAGGGCAGCATTGCTGTGGGCTCGATCAAGAACGGTGAGTTGGCTCTGGATGAGCCGGTTCAGACTTGGGAGTTGAGGAGCGGCGGGGGCGGCGTCTTGGCGGCCAGCGCGTCAGTGTCCTCGACCGATCCGGCCATGAACCTGGGCGACCTGAAGAATCTGACAACACCGTGCGGCCAAGGCATGGTCCTTGAAGTCAGCGACACTTACCAGGTCCGGAGCGCCGGGGACAACCTGGGCGCGAAGTTCAAGCTGACGTGGCCCGGGGCCACGGCCGCGGGCGCCTTCGCGGTGCTCGACCAAGACGGCCGGGTGTTGCTCGAAGGGACCATCAGCGACAGCGATGTGATGGGCGCCTTGCCCACTGACGCCACCGCCCTGACGGTCAAGCAAAGCTATGGCACGCTCGCTTGCGATGACCCCTACTCCAAGGACTTCGCCGGAGGCGATGATTCGAACGTCTACGGCCATCACCGGTTGGAGTTGGTGCAACCATGAGGAAATGGCAGTTCGCCGTGGTGGCCGCGCTGGGCGCGGCTGTCATTGGCATTTCTTGGGTCGGCGGCGAGACGCTGGCGAAATGGAGCGACGCTTATGCCAGGGACGGCGTGAAAACAGATTATGTCGCCCCGACAGTCGAATTGGCGGCGTCCCAGAATGGCGACTGGACCACCATAGACACGGTGGCCCAGAATGACTTCACTTTGGGCGTCCCATTCGGGGCGGACGAGGCCGCCGAAATGCGAGCCTTGTCCGAGGCGAGTCTTGCCGCCGACGGCACGGTGATTTGGACTAAAGCTTTCAGGCTGTCCGGCACGACTCAAGGAACAATGGGTTACGGCTACACGGTCAAGCAGCCGACAACGGCCGCCGGCGGTTACGCGGAGGATTTGGTGTTGGTGGAGGTGGGTTCGCCGGCCGCTTGCACGGCTGCGGCGTTGGCCCAGAACTGGGGTGATTTCCCAGGTCAGGCGGCGGGTTCCGTTGACGGCAATGGTTTGGTGACAGCTTTGTCCCGGCCCGATGCCGTGGGCGCCAGCTATGGCACGGATAAGCAGGACACGCGGTACTTCTGTTTGGCGGCGAAATACTCGCCAAAACAGATTGAAAACACGGCCACGGCGACGGCGAGCGCCGGCGCTAATGGCACAGCCAGCGCCACGGACTCTTGGTCGGCTTTTGTCTACGCCGACCCTGTCAAGGAGGCGTCCGTCCAGTTTGAGGTGGCGGTGAAATTCTTCGGGCCAAGTTAGCCCGAACGGGAATATATATGACCGCGCGGCGGTTGTGTATAGCGCGGGGACACCCACAGCCCGCCGCGGCGGGAACCAACGAAAAGGCCAGAGCCCTAATTCCGGGGCCAAAAGAAAGGAAAAGCATGACAATCAATCCGCAGACTGACCGGGAGCGGCGCTCGCGGCGGTTCAAGGGCCTGGTGGCCGGCGCGGCCGGTGTGGCCCTGCTCCTGGGCGGCTCCACCTTCGCGTACTGGAGCGACTCAACCCAGGAAACGGTGGGCACCATCACCAACGGCGTACTGTCCGTC
>JAITLE010000229.1 GCA_031278075.1 Bifidobacteriaceae bacterium
GCCCTCAGATCATCCAGGGTCACCGCGTCCAGGTCTTGGTTCGATCCGACAAGCAACCGACTGAGCAGATCGGCCGCGTCGCGCCGATAGGCGCGGACTGTGGCCGCGGCGCGTCCCTCGCCCGCGAGCGACCGCGCGAACCGACCTAGCACCGCGTTCCGCCACATCTCCGCGGCTTCATCCGACGGCGCCGCCGCCGGGGAGGCGTCATCCAGCCCGATCCCGCCCGGACCGGGCGCGGCCGACCCGGCGGCGCCCAGACGGGCCCCATCTGGTCCTGGCGCGGCCACCCCGGCGCCCGAAGCCGGTGCGCGGACGGCCGGGTCGGCATCGTGCGCCGCCGCCGTCCTTAGTTCTGGCGCAGCAGATCCAACCTCAGCCGGCCAACCCGTGGCCGCCGCAGCGCAAGCGGACGGGCTCGGCGGGCGCTGGGAGCCGAGGGAGTTCGTCATGGCCTCAAGTATCGCCTGCCACGCGAACGGCGGCGGCGAGTTCTCGGCCTCGGGCGTCCAAGGCGATTCGTCTTGGCCGCTCACCGCGCTCCGCCCTGACCGCGCGCGAGGGTTGGGGCCGGCCGGGTCCGCCGCCACAGGCCGCCCGCGGTCACAGCCCGGCCACTGCGTTCGAGCCTCCCGAGCGCGCCCATGACATCGTGGGCGGCGAGCCCGCTGGCTGCCACGATTGAGGTCACGGGCGCCCCGCGGGTCTTGGGCAACGCGTCGAAGACCTGCCTGTCCGCTGGGCGCATCCCGTCGAGCGGGCCTTGGGGCGTCGCCAGTTCGGGGATGGGCGCCAGGCCCAAGGGCGCCATCAGCTCGCGAATCTCGTCGCTCCCGGTCACCAACGTCGCCACGCCCTCGCGGATCAGCCGGTGGCACCCGGCCGAACTCGCGGCGGTCACCGGCCCAGGCACAGCCGCCACCGGGCGCAGCAGCGCCGCCGCGTCCCGCGCGGTGCGGTGCGCCCCTGAACGCCATCCCGACTCCGTGACCACGGTGACCGCGCCCAGAGCTGCGATCAACCGGTTCCGCGCGAGGAATCGTTCCCGCCGCGGCGCGCCCCCAAGCGGCAACTCCGAGACCACCGCGCCCTCGGCCACGACCGCGTTCAGCAAACGCTCGTTGCCGGCGGGGTATAGACGGTCGACGCCGCCCGCCATCACAGCCACGGTGAACCCGCCCGCTGCGAGCGCGGCGCGGTGGGCCGCCGCGTCGATCCCGAACGCCCCGCCCGAAACGATCCCCACCCCCCATCCGACCAGGTCCGCCGTGATCCGACCGGTCACGGTCTCCCCATAAGCGGTCGACGCGCGCGACCCGACCACCGCGACCGCCGTCGCGAGCCGTTCGCCGAGTGTCGCCAGCACCTCGCCCCGCCCGCGCGCCCACAGACAGATCGGCGCCATGTCGCCCAAGTCGTCGAGCGCATCAGGCCAGCTCGGCCCCCCGGGGCAAAGCAGCCGCCCGCCCAGCGTCGCCAGGGCGCGCAACTCGCGCGCCGGCTCCAAATCCGCAAGCCGCGGCAGCCATCGCGCCACAGCTCTGTCGACACCTTCGCCTGTCCCTTTGTCTCTCCCCTCGTCTCTCCCCTTGCCGTCCGGCCCCGCGCTCCCGCCGCTGTCCAGCCGCTCCACCCGCTGCCCGGCGCCGTCCGGCTCCGCGGGCGGCCCCCACGCGTCGGCTGACTGCGTCTCCCAGAACCCGGCGTCGCCCGGCTCCGCGGCGGCCCGATCCGCGCGGCCCGCCAACCAACGCAGCGCCTCACTCGGGCCCACGGCTTGGACCAGGCGAGACGCGTCAGCGTCACCTGGTTCCGCGATTCGACTCCAGGCCGCCCGAGCCAAGAACTGATCGTCCACGTCGAAGAGCAACCGCATTGTCATATCCCCCTTCGCCGCAGGGTCATCGCGGCGTCGATGTCCTCCGGCCGCGGCGCCCCGCGGCCCTGAAGATCAGCCATGGTCCATGCGAGCCGCAGCACCCGGTCGACGCCTCGCAGCGACAGGGCGCCCAACTCCAGAGCGCGGGCCAGGCCGCTGCGCTCCAGCCGCGACGGGCCGAGCTTGGCCCGCAACCAGGCGCCCGGCGCCTCGCCGTTGAGGTTCCAAACGCAGTCCTTGAACCGCTCACGCTGGATGGCACGGGCTGTCAGCACCCGCTCGGCCACTTGAGCGCTCGTCTCGGCCACCTGGTGAGCCGTCGGCAGCGCAGAGACCGGCTCCACGTCAACCCAGATGTCGATCCTGTCCAGCAGCGGTCCCGAGATTCTGCCTTGATAGCGCCGCCGCGCCGCCACTGTGCAGGAGCACTTGTCCCCGCGACCGTAGCCTTGGCCGCAGGGGCACGGGTTGGCCGCCATCACCAGATGAAAGCGGGCGGGGAAGCGGGCGCTCGCCCGAGCCCGGTGGATCACCACCTCGCCGCGTTCCAGCGGCTGACGCAGCGTCTGCAGCACGCTCGGCGAGAACTCCGGGCACTCGTCCAAGAACAGGACGCCGCGGTGCGCCAACGAGATCGCCCCCGGGCGGGGCAGGCCGCTGCCGCCGCCCACCATCGCGGCTGGGGTCGCGGTGTGGTGCGGGTCTTGGAACGGCGGCCGGCGGATCAGTCCGGATCTCGGGTCGAGCGTCCCAGCGATGGAGTGCAGCGCCGTCACCTCGATCGCCTCCGCTTCGTCGAGCGCTGGGAGGATGCCGGGCAGGCGGCTCGCCAACATCGTCTTGCCGTTGCCGGGCGGCCCTTGGAACATCAGGTGGTGCGCTCCCGCGGCCGCCAACTCCAGCGCGTAGCGGGCGGTCGCTTGGCCCATCACGTCGGCCAGGTCGGCGCACGGCGCCAGCGGCTCCGGCCGCGCTCCGCGAACACTCAGTGGTTCCGCCCGCCGGTCTGCCGTCGGCTCCGCGATCGAGGCGCCAAGAGTCCAGGCGAGTTCCTCGAGACTCTCGACTCCCACCGTCTCCGCGCCTTCGACCAACGCCGCCTCAGCCCAGCAGGCGGCGGGCACCACCACGCGTCGCCACCCCGCGGACACGGCCGCGGCCACCGCCGGCAGTATGCCCCTGACTGGGCGAACGCGCCCGTCGAGTGAGAGTTCCCCCAGATAGACAACGCCTTGGGCGCGTTCGGGCGGCACTTGCCCGGTCGCTGCCAGCGCCGCGACCGCGAGCCCCAAGTCGAACGCCGTGCCCGCCTTGGGCAGGTATGCGGGCGATAGATTCGCGGTGACCCGGCCCGGCGGGAATCGCAGACCTGCGGAGCTGAGCGCCGCTCGAACCCTGTCGCGCGACTCTCCCAGCGCTGTGTCCGGCAGCCCCACCAGCACGAACGCGGGCAACCCGTGGGGTTGGCTCATCACCTCCACGTCCACGATGTGGCCCTCGAGGCCGGTCAGGGCGACCGACAGGGTTCTCCCGACTCGGCTCACTCGCCCGCCCCCCAGCCCACGTTCTCGTAGTGCCGCAACGATCGGCCTCGCCCGCCGCCGGTGTTGACCGCGATCACGTCGATCCGCGCGGCTGGCCGCGCCCCGCCGCGTTCCTCCAACCAGATCCCGGCCAGCCGCCTCAACCGGGCCAGTTTGGCCGGCGTGACGGCCTCCTCGCCTGCGCCGCAAATGTCCCCGGATCGCGTCTTGACCTCGACAAACACCACCGATCCTGGTTCCGGCTGGGCCACTAGGTCGATCTCCCCGAATCGGCAGCGCCAGTTGCGCTCCAGCACCCGCCAGCCCCGCAGCGCGAGGTAGTTCGCGGCCACGCGCTCCCCGTAGCGCCCAAGTTCACGCCGCTCATCGCTTCCCATGCCCCAAGTTTCGCGCCGGACTCGCGCTGCCGTGGCGGGGAAAGCCGCGCCCTGTGGATCAGCATTTCCCCGCCCAGCGCACGATGCCGTCCAACCACGCGCCCGCACAACCTCCCGCGCGCTCTCGACCCGTCGCGCATGGTCCTGCCCGACTCGTGACCGTCAAGGACCGGGACTCCAAACCCGTCAAGCAGCACGACGCCGGGCGGGCTTTGTCTCCGCGGCGGTCTTGGTGTGGCGGCGGCGGCGGTGGCTGGGCTGGGCTGGCGCGACTAAGTCTCGATCCACCGATCCTCGCCTACTGCGCCGCTCGCCAGCTAGGCACGCTGGACGCCCCCGGCCAGCCGGGCAGGCCACCGGGTAGCCATCGCCGACCAGGAACGCCCATCGCACCCGTCTAGTGCTTCCCTGCGGCGATCATCGGCGGATCCAGGCTAAGTCCACACTTCTCCCTTCAGCGGCGAGAAGCGTGGAGTCAGGCGCGCCGCTGCTTGTCGGGTCGCGTCGTCTGGACGGAGGCGTGTCGGCCAACGTGTTTGTCGACGGGTTCGGGATCTTGGTTCTTGGCGGGCGGTGGACTGATGTGGGCTGGACTCAAGGAATGCGGCAGTTCGGCCCCGCGAATCCGGTCATTCCCACAGAACCGCGCGCGGGCGTGGCTCAACCAGCAGCGTCGGGTCGAGGTACGTGTCGCCGCGGCGGACCCCCCAGTGCAGACAGCCCGGGCAATGCTCTGCCTCACCGCTGACTAGTGAGCCGACGGGCTGGCCGGCGTGGACAGCATCGTCGACTGCTAGAGAGCTGATGACCGGCTCGAGGGTCGACGCGAGCTCTCCGTGCCTGATCACCAAGACATGTCGATCCACGATCCAACCGTTGAAGGAGACCACTCCAGCGGCTGGCGTGTAGATGGTGGCGCCGGGCTCGGCGGCCAGATCGACGCCGCGGTGGCCTGCGAGCCACGGCTCGGGGGGCAGGTCGAAGGGCCTGGCGATGTTGATCGGGGCGTCGAGCGGCCACCGCCAACCCGTCTCGACTGGTCTTGACGCGGCCAGCATGATCGCGAGGCTCTCAGCGCCCGCGGCGGCGCCGTCCACAACCGGGGCGCCGCCTGCCTGTCCTGGGTCGGTTGGGGTCCGCTCGGCACGGGCGCCGCCCATCTGGCCCGTCTTCGGGGCGTCGGCCACGGCCGTGTCGGCGCTGACCCGGCCGGCCCCTGGGCCACGGGCCGTGTTCGCGTCCGCCGCGGCGGCAACTCCTCCCAGCCCCAGCAGGCCGACCGCGGCCGCCGCGGCCATCCTGCCCAATCCCCTCATGCCAGCCTGTCTACACGGCCACGCGGCCCGCTGCGGCCGAGAACGCCGCGACCTGTGGACGGCCCCAACCCCCGATGCCGCACCCGCCAGGCGCCAATCCCCCAAGCCCGCCGAGTCCACCGAGTCCACCAAGTCCGCCAAGTCCACCAAGTCCACCGAGTCCGCCAAGCCCATCAAGTCCCCCAAGTCCATCAAGTCCACCAAGCCCGCCAAGCCCGCCAAGTCCCCCAAGTCCCCCAAGTCCGCCAAGTCCGCCAAGTCCGCCAAGTCC
>JAITLE010000247.1 GCA_031278075.1 Bifidobacteriaceae bacterium
CCCTCGAAAGATCCTTGGGCTGAGCCGGAGCTGACCGGGCGGGCCGCCAAGAAGGCGGCCAAGGCGGCCAAGAAGGCCGCCCAAACTAAAAAGGAGCGCTGGTACAAACAGATCGCCCAGGTCTACAAGCTGGTCCGCAAAGAGCAACCGCTGATCTGGCTCTGGCTGGCCGGCATCTTCATCGGGATCGAGGGCGCGGCGGTCCTGATCGGCGCCTTCGCCTGGAAGGGCCACATCGGCTACATGGCCTTCTTGGGGGCCCCGATCGGCGCCCTGGCCGCCACCATGTTCCTGGCCCGCCGCGCCGAGTCAACCGCTTATGCCCGCATCGAGGGGCAGCCGGGCGCCACCGCCAGCGCGCTCGGAACCATCCGCCGCGGCTGGACCATTGAGCAGGAGCCGGTCGCCGCCGACCCCAGGACCATGGACATGGTCTTCAGGGTGGTGGGCCGCCCGGGGGTGGTCTTGATCGGCGAGGGCAACCCGAACCGGCTCCGGGGCATGCTCAAGAAAGAACGCCAAAAGGTGGCGCGGGTCGCCCCCGGGGTCACCATCACCGAGTTGGTGGTCGGCCGCGGCCAGGGCCAAGTCCCGCTGGCGAAGCTGGTGAAGAAGCTGCGCCGGCTCAAGCCGGCCCTGAACAAGGCGGCCCTGGGCGAAGTCAATCGCCGCCTCCAATCTGTCGGCGGGATGCGCCTGCCGATCCCGAAGGGCGTGGACCCGATGAAGGCCCGCCCCGATCGCAAAGCCCTGCGCGGCAAGTAGCGTCGAAACCGACACGTAACAAACCCTTCATGGTCGGGTCACCCGCGCCGCCTAGGGTGACGATGTTTGTTCAGACCCCAATCAGCAAAGGAGCGCCTGCGCCTATGTTCGCCAGTCCTGAGGAGGCCTTGGCCTTCACCCGCACCGAGGGCGTGGAGTTCGTCGATGTCCGGTTCTGCGACTTGCCCGGCATCATGCAACACTTCACCATTCCCGCGTCCGCCTTCACCGAGAGCGCGTTCGCGGACGGCCTGATGTTCGACGGATCGTCGATCCGCGGGTTCCAGGCCATCCACGAATCGGACATGAAGCTGATGCCGGACGTCAAGACCGCCTTCGTCGATCCCTTCCGCACCCGCAAGACCCTGGTCGTCAACTTCTCGATCGTCGACCCCTTCACCGGCGAGCAGTACTCCCGCGACCCGCGCAACGTCGCCGCCAAGGCGGAGGCGTACCTGGCCGCCAGCGGGATCGCGGACACGGCCTTCTTCGCCCCCGAGGCAGAGTTCTACATCTTCGACTCGGTCCGCTATGAGACCAACGAGCACGAGTCCTTCTACCACATCGACTCGAACGAGGCCTGGTGGAACACCGGGCGCGAAGAATTCGGCGCCAACCAGGCCTACAAGACCCGCATCAAGGGCGGCTACTTCCCGGTCTCGCCCTCGGACCAGATGGCCGACCTGCGCGATGAGATGGTGCACCTGCTGGCCCAGTCCGGGCTCGAGTTGGAGCGCGCCCACCATGAGGTCGGCACCGCCGGCCAGCAAGAGATCAACTACAAGTTCTCGAGCCTGCTGCGCGCCGGCGACGATCTGATGAAGTTCAAGTACATCATCCGCAACACCGCCTGGCAGGCGGGCAAGACCGTCACCTTCATGCCGAAGCCGATCTTCGGCGACAACGGCTCCGGCATGCACTGCCACCAGTCGTTGTGGTTGAACGGCGAGCCGCTCTTTTTCGATGAGCGCGGCTACGGCGGGCTCTCGGACATGGCGCGCTGGTACATCGGCGGCCTGCTCGCCCACGCGCCATCGGTCCTGGCCTTCACCAACCCGACGGTCAACTCCTACCACCGGCTCGTGCCCGGCTTCGAGGCGCCGGTCAACTTGGTTTACTCGCAGCGCAACCGCTCCGCCTGCATCCGCATCCCCGTCACCGGCTCCAGCCCCAAGGCCAAGCGGATCGAGTTCCGCGTGCCGGACCCGTCCTCGAACCCCTACCTGGCCTTCTCCGCACAGCTGATGGCCGGGATCGACGGCATCAAGAACCGGATCGAGCCAGCCGAGCCCGTCGACAAGGACCTCTACGAGTTGCCGCCGGCCGAGCACGCCCAGATCCAGCAAGTCCCCGGCTCGCTGCCGGAGGTCTTGGACGCGCTCGAGTCTGATCACGACTTCCTGACCGATGGCGACGTCTTCACCCCCGACCTGATCTCGACCTGGATCGACTACAAGCGCACCCGCGAGGTCGACCCGCTGCGGCTGCGCCCCCATCCGCACGAATTCGAGCTGTATTACGACATTTAGTCTCTGCCCCAGAGCAACCGGTCGCCGGATGGCCATGGCCCCGGCGGCCGGTTTGTCTTTGCCTGAGGCTAGACTGGCCGGGAGTTTTCGGTTGACTGAAGGAGCCCGCATGACGGTCCTGGGGCGGACCATGCTGCTGTCCAAGATCCACCGCGCCACGGTGACGGACGCCGACCTGAATTACGTCGGCTCGGTCACGGTCGACGCCGAACTGATGGCGGCGGTCGATCTGGTCGAGGGGCAGCAGGTGGATGTTCTGAACGTCACCAACGGCGCCCGGCTGACCACCTACGTCATCGGCGGCCCGGCCGGGTCCGGGACCGTGGCGATCAACGGCGCGGCGGCCCGCCTGAACGGGATCGGCGACATCGTCATCATCGTCGCTTACGGCCTGGTCGCGGAGGCAGGCGTGCGCGGCCACCGGCCAAAAGTGGCCTTTGTCGATGAGCGCAACCGGGTCGTCTCGCTTGGCGCGGCGGCGGGGAAGGGCTGACGCCGTGGACCAGGCGGCGCCGCCGTGGCTGACGCGGGCGGCGATCAAAGTGGTGCTGGTGGTCGCCTGCGCGATCATCACCTGGTTCGTCATCGGCGAGCTGTCCTCGCTCATCATGATGGTCGTGACCTCGCTGTTCATCGCCTTGGCGATGGAACCCCCGGTCGATTGGCTGGTGGCAAAGGGCTGGAAGCGCGGGCTGGCCACCGGCTTGGTGATGATGGCCCTGGCGTTGACGGTGGCCGGCCTGATCGCGGCCTTCGGCTCGATGTTCGTCAGCCAGGTCATCGAACTGGTCGAGCGCATCCCAGACATTTACGGAACCGTGACGAAGTGGTTGGTGGACCGCTTCGGCGCGCGCATCCCGACCCAGAACGAGGCCCTGCAGCAGTTGGTCTCCGAGTGGGGGTCAACCCTGGCGGCGAACGCCTGGGCGGTCGGCACGCACGTGTTCTCCGGGGTGGTCTCCTTCTTGGGACTGGTCCTGCTGGTCTTCTACATCTCCGCCCAGGGTCCCCGGCTGCGGGCCACCATCTGCTCCCCGCTGCAGCCCGAACACCAGCGGATCGTGCTCAAGGTCTGGAGCACCGCCCAAGAGAAGACGGCCGGTTACATCTCGTCGCGGGTCATCCTGGCGCTCATCAATTCGACCCTCACCTTTGTCTTCCTGGTGATCGTGGGCGTCGATTACGCCCTGCCACTGGCGCTGTTCTGCGGCGTGGTCTCGCAGTTCGTGCCGACTGTCGGCACCTACTTGGGCGGCGCCGGGCCGGTCCTGGTGGCGCTCATCGAGTCGCCGGTCAAGGGCTTGGCGGTGGTCATCTTCATCGTCGCCTACCAGCAGGTCGAGAACCTGCTGGTGGCCCCGAAGCTGACCTCGAAGACCATGGAGATCAATCCGGCGGTGGCCTTCGTCTCGGTTTTGGCCCTGGGCACGGTCTTGGGCCCGATCGGCGCCTTCCTGTCGCTGCCGTTGGTCGCCACCTGCCAGGCGGTCATCTCGACTTATGTGCACCGCTACGAGTTGGTCGATGACGATTTGTTGCGCCAGGACGGCCAGGCGCCGCCGCCCAAGACTTCCCCCGCCGCCGATGACGCCCCCGACGCCCCCGGTGACGCCCCCGCCGCCGATGACGCCCCCGACGGCGCCCCGGCGTGACCACGTCAAGCGCCGCAACCCCGCCCAGGCCCGGGCGGGCGTGGGTCACTCGGGTTGCTCGATCACCAGTCGCGCGCTCGCGTCCCGCGCCTTGATCGCCTGCGCGCAGGCCTCGAGAAAGCGCCTGTAGGGCGCCAGGCCCGTGATGGTCTCCGGCCCCACCCGGATGAGGCCGAGGACGGTTTCCTGCTCGGTCCTGTAGGTCTCCAGGCCGCCCACTCGGACCTCGGTGCCGGCGGGAGTCGCCACCGCGTCGGCGCTGAAGGTGCACAGCGAGAAAAGGTCGCGGCCGGAATCGATGGCGAACTCGAGCGTCCCGCCTTGCGACCACACGACTCTCACCTTGGTCTTCTTCTTGGTGGCGCCGCTGGTCGATGAACTGGCGCCGCCTTTGGCGTCATCGGCGGTGTTCTTCAGGAGTTCGGCCGTTTCCTCCACGCCGAGGGCCGTGATCCCCTTCAACCGGAGCGATGCTGGCGCGCTGGCCTCGGTTTCCATGGTGTTGATTCCCTCGCTCTCGATTTGGTCGGACTGCGTGCTGCTGGCAGCGGCGGCGCTTGTCCGAGACGTTATCCGCCGCCTCCCCCGAACGCAAGTCCTGAAACGCCCACCGCCACGCGCCCGGCGCCACCAAGGCTGACGGCCGCTGGCGGGAATCGGCGGCGCGGACCGCAGAGCGTCGGTTGGCGCCTCAGGAGTAGAAGAGGCGGTCGAAGACCTGGCGGGCGCGGCGCGCCAAGCGGGCGCGATCCTCAGTCAGGCGGGCGCCGGCGCCGCGGCGGTAGCCCATCAGCCCCTCGACGCCCCGCAGCTGGCGGCGGTCGGAGGGGACCACATCGGTGGACAGGCCGGCCCGGCCTGTCCACAGCACATTGGCGTTGCGGATCGACATCGCCTGCATCCAGGATTCGATCAGCACCTGGGCGTCCTCGCCGTCCATCAGGCCGGCCCCGGC
>JAITLE010000104.1 GCA_031278075.1 Bifidobacteriaceae bacterium
TCTTTTGGCCTATTTGTGGGCCCCTCCCGAGTTTTTTTGGGGTGTTTTGACTACTGTCGTGTGATCTAACGATGTGTCAGAGGCCTAGGCGCGTGGCGGGCAGGCACAAAAGTCGCCAAAACTCGGCTTCGGGGACACAAAAGTCGCCATTCTTCGCTTGTCGCGGCGTGACAGCGGTGGGCTGGGCCACCCGACCGACCCGGCTACCGGTCCAACCACCGGTTCGGCCGCCGACCAGAGCACCGGTCCAGCCACCGGCCCGGCCACAGCTCCGCTCACCGGCTCGACCCGGCTGTTCACGGTCACTTGTTTTGGCGGTGGTGGCGTCGGTGTGGTTGACGGTGTGGTTGGTGGCGTGGGGGTGGGGCCGGCGTCACCGCGCGGGGGCAGCGCGATCCGCGGCGTCGACGGGACCGCTCCGGGTCAGCGCGATCCGCCTGGTCGACGGGACCGCTCGGGTTCGCAGGGCCACGCCGCGGCCTGGACACACCCCAGCGCGGCCACCCGACAAGGGGCCAACACATCAACGGTGGGCGAACGTCATGATTGCCCAGGTCAACCACCCTGTGGCACCGAGCCCGCGCCCGAGTCACCGGCCAAGGCGCACTGCCGTCGGCCAAATCACACGGCGACCGGCAAAGGGCCCGGGCGGCGCCCCAGCTAGGCGCCGACCAGGCCGCATTGGCGAACCCGCACCGTCAGAGCCGGAGCGCCGCGCCGCGCTGGGCGCGCGCCACCGGGCGAGCGCTGAACAGCGCGATCACGGTGGCCACCGCCCCGGCGGCCGCCACCGTGACGAAGCCGGCCCTATACGACACGCTCTCGATCAACTGGCCAGCCAGCACCGAACCCACCGACACCCCGATCCCCAGCGAGCACGAGACCCAAGCCAACCCCTCTGTCAGCCGGCCCGCCGGCACCAGCGACTGGATCAGCGTGTTCAGGTTGACCAAGGTCGGCGCGATCGTGAACCCCGCCGCGAACCCGCCGAACGCGAGGAACAGCGCCCCATGCGCGAATGGCAGCAGCGCGGTCGCAGCTGCCAACAGAGCCAGCACCACGACCCACCGGCGAACTGTCGAGCTGACCCAGTTGCGGGTCCCGTAGCCCAGACCACCGATCGCGGACCCAAGCGACACCGCCGCCAGCACCGGCCCTGACAGCCCTTGGTTACCCCACGCCTCCGTCGCGGCCACCACGGCCACGTCGGTGGCGCCGAACAGCCAACCGACCATGACGGTGACCAGCGCCACTGCCGCGACACCAGGCAACATCAATAGCGCCTTTTCCGCATGGCGCTGGGCCGCGACTCGTCCAACCGGCGGCTCTGTGGCCCGCAACGAATAGAACCAGACCGCTCCGCCCGCCCCTAGCACCACAGGCGCCACAAGGCCGGCGGCCGGCGCCACCTGGGTGGCCAGCAACGTGGCCGCCACCGGCCCAATCACAAAGGTCAGCTCGTCAAGCGTCGATTCCAGCGAGAACGCCGTGTGCAGCTTCCGCGCATCGCGCAGCACGTGGTTCCAGCGCGAGCGCACCATCGCCCCGGGCGCTCCCGCGAACAGCCCGGCCACGATTGTCGCGGGGAACAGCGTCCATGCGGGCGCTCGGACCGATCCGAGCACAACCAATCCCGCCAGGCTCCCCGCCGAGATGATCGCCGCCGGCAGCATCACCCGCCGTTGCCCGAACCGGTCCACCAGGTTCGAGATCCCTGCCGCGCCGAGCGCCCATGACACCGCGTTGGCGGCCGCCACCGCGCCAGCCAGCGCGTACGAATCGTATTGCGCCTCCACCATCAGCACCATCCCGATCCCCATCATGGAACCGCCCGAACGCGCGACCAGACCGGCCACACAAAACGCCGCAGCCCCGGGGACTTTGAACAGTTGACCGTACACACCCAAAGCCGTCACCTCCGCTCCGGAGGCACGGGGAAGTGAGGCACCGGCCAATTCTATGCCCCGCCTGTGGCTTTCCTGGCCGCTGTGTTTATGCACGATGCCGACGTCTTCCCCCCGCTCGTCCCTCCCGCACCAGCCCCCGCGCGCGCCACGTCCAAGCTCACGCACGCCCCACCCCAACCCCGCTCGTCCCACCCGCCCCAGCTCCCGCGCGCCCCACCCCGACCCGCGCTCCCCTATCCCAACCCCCGCTCGTCCCACGTCAACCCGCGCTCACTCGCATCCTGCCTCGCCTGGCCATCGCTTTGACGCCCGGGGCGCCACGCTGTTTGCGCCACCAAGCGCCCGAGATGACTACGGTTGGTGTGTGAACACGCCCCTCACCGTGGCAGTCATCCCCGGCAACGCCCCACTGATCGCCGTGCACGAGTCGGACGCCCTCGCCCCAGCATCCTCACCGCCTAGCTCCGCCACCCAGCCCAAGCCAACCGACTCACCAGCCCAAACCGACACGCACCCCCGCTCCGCCACGCCGTCCACACCAACCGCCGCGCCGCTCAGCCCCGCCGCGCAGCGCCAACGGAGCCCGGGTGAACTGCTTCCCCGCGCCGTGAGCTGGTCCGCCGTGGCGGAGGTCGCCCCCGTGGGCGAAGGTGTGGTCGTGGCCATCTACCCGGATGACGCGCCCGCACCAGCTGGGTGCCGCTGGGCGCCTGCCCGAGCTGCGTTGGCGCAGCTCACCGCGCCAGACCAAGCGTCGGCGTCGCGGGCGATCGCGGTGGCGAATTGGCGACTGCGCGGCGGCTTTTGTCCCGCTTGCGGCGGCCTGGTGGCCCCCGAGTGGAATCCGGGCGGATGGCGCTGCCGGCGTGAGGGCACGCCCGTGTTTCCGCGCACTGACCCGTGTGTCATCACCGCGGTGCTGGACGGATCCGACCGCCTGTTGCTGAGTCACGCGTCGAATCACCCCGAAGGGATGTACACCCTGGTGGCAGGCTTCGTCGAGGCGGGCGAGTCGCTAGAGGACGCGGTCCAACGCGAGACCCTCGAAGAGGTCGGCGTCCCGATCGCGGCGATGCGTTTCATCCGCTCGCAACCGTGGCCGTTCCCTGGATCTTTGATGGCCTCCTTTGTGGCGTTGGCAGCCGACACCAGGATCATTGTCGACGGCGCTGAGATCACCGACGCCCGCTGGTTCACCCCACCGGAACTGGCCGCGGCGGAGCAGGCGGGCGAACTCGCCCTCCCCATGCCCTACTCGGTTGCGCGCCAAACCATCGAGGCGTGGCGCACCGGCGAGCTGACCTGGCACTCCACCCCACCGCCCCACCCCGACCCCACCCACCGCGCCAACTCGTAAACCGCCCCGCAATCAGGCGAGCGGCTGCCTCATGGCGACCAGGGTGTCGAAGGCGGGGAGCCGATAGCGAGCTGGGCCTCCGTGCGGCGCCAGCCGCCCGCGGCGGATGGCGCCGCTGACTTGCTCACGAGGCCGGAGCCCCTGCGTCATCGTCGCGGCCTGTGACCTTCCCGTCACGGTTGAACGCGTTCTTCACACTGACCACAATCTGCGGGGCGACACCCGCGGCACCGATGAGCGCGACCGCTAGGCCGGCCGCCGGCTGCCCAGCGATCGCGAGCGGAACGGCAGCGCCGACGAGCGCCAGCGGCAAGCACGCAGTGATCACGAACGCAGCGGCGTAGGCCCGGGAGTCTCGGCGGTTACTGGCTATGACCGCCGCGTTGACGTCTTCTGCCATGCGCAGTATCCGTTCCGCGGCACCAGGCAGAACCTGCTCATAGGCGGCGAAGTCGGCTGGCGCTGGCAGCGGACCCGCGTGGCTGGAAAGAGAGACTTGCCTGATCAGCGGTTGGAGCTGGGGGGTTCCTCGTCCGCTTGCGTGAGCATCGCTGATCTGATCGCCGCTCCCGTCATCCGCCACGATTCCGCGATCATGTTCAGCTCCTGGCGCTCGCGGCTCCAGCGCGCCATCTGACCGCGCGGGTCCACGATCATCTTGGTTCCGTCGGCCACGCCTTGGATCATCGCCTGAGTGATGGTCATCATCAGTCCCTTCGTGGTGGTCACGTCCGGCTTGGGGGTTCATGCGGGTGAATCGCCGGTCGCTACGCAATTCACGTTACACGACTCACACGACTCGGCTGGGCATCCGGTCATTGAAGACTCCTTGCGGGGATTCGGGAAGCGTTCTCGGTCACGCTACCGCAGGGGCAGACCGGTCCGCCAGCCCGGGGGCTGCTGGGGCCGCGCCCTGGGCGCCCGCCGAGCGGGTTTGGCGTGGCCGTTGGCCGGATGCTTGCACGCGGTGCAGACCCCGGCTAAGGCGGCAGAAGCAGGCGAACCCGGGCGGTGAACCCGGGCGCTCGGGCGATGGCCAAGGCCGCGAGGACGTCGCTCGCCGAGCGTTCGGGGTTCCGCAGAGCGACGGACCCTTCGACGACCACGGCGGTCATCCTGGCCTCTTCTTGGCCGAGCAACCCAAGAAGGAACTCGCCAGGCGACATCACGGCCAATCGGAACTCAGCCATGCGGCAGCCCCGACCCGACCCGGCTAGTCCTTCAGCCGGGCCGCGTCCCCGCCAGCTTCCGGCCCTTCATGCCCGGTGCGGCAGCTGCGGCACCACCATTCCCGCCGCCGTCATGTCCAGCCTGAGTTCCCGCGGCAGCGCGAACGCCAACGCGTCCGATTCGCTGGCCACCTGCTCCACATCCTCGAACCCCAGGCCGGCGAGCCGCTCCAGCACCTCGCCGACCAGCACCTCTGGCACCGACGCGCCCGAGGTCAGCCCCACAGTGCCCGCGCCGTCCAGCCATCCCGGGTCGATCTCCGCCGCCGAGTCCACCCGGAAAGCCACCCGCGCCCCGGCCCGCAACGCGACCTCCACGAGCCGCACCGAGTTCGACGAATTCGCCGACCCCACCACGATCACCACATCCGCCAGCGCCGCGATCTGTTTGACGGCGCCTTGCCGGTTCTGCGTGGCGTAGCAGATGTCGTCCGAGGGCGGGTCGATCAACCCCCCGAACCGCGCCCGCAACCGTTCCACTGTGGCCATGGTCTCATCCACTGACAGCGTCGTCTGGGTCAGCCACGCCATTCGCGCGTCGGCGGGCGCGTCCAGCGCGTCCACCTCTTCCGGTGTGCCGATCACCCGGATCGCATCGGGCGCCTCGCCCGCGGTCCCTTCGACTTCTTCATGCCCTTGGTGCCCGATCAACACCACCGTCAAGCCTCGCCCCGCGAACTTCGCCACCTCTTTGTGCACCTTGGTGACCAGCGGACATGTCGCGTCGATCACCCGCAGCGACCGCCGTTCCGCCTCCGCGCGCACGCCCGGCGCCACCCCGTGCGCCGAGAAGATCACCCGCGCCCCCTCCGGCACCTCGTCCAGTTCGCGCACGAACACCGCGCCCGCCCGTTCGAGTTGGTCCACCACGTGTTTGTTGTGCACAATCTGTTTGCGCACGTAGATCGGCGCGCCGTACAGGTCCAGCGCGCGTTCCACCGTGGCGACGGCCCTGTCCACACCCGCGCAGTAGCCGCGTGGCGCGGCCAACAGCACGCGTCCCATCAGGCCGCGTCCGCCTCCCCGTGCACGATGCCGACCGCCTCATCATCCCCTCCACCTCCGTCAGCGCCCCGACCGCTAGGCTCGCCCCCGCCAACCCCGGCCCGACCCGCCGGCTGCGCCGCCGGGGGGTTGACCGAACGCGCCGCGATTTCGGCGCGCCAGGCGCGCTCGGCCCGAGTTCGGATGCTGAGGAGCAGACACCGGTTGACCGCGAAGCGGACCCACATCGCCGCCGTCACGACCACTCCGGTGCGCCACTTGGACCAGCCGTACCGCTCGCGGACCGCGAGCCGTGTGCCGGTCGGCCCCTCCTGTTCCAGCACCCAGGAACCGGAGAATTCCAGATCGGCGAGGGGGAACGGGCAGGCTGGAGCGTCGCCGGCCTGGGCGAGCACCAACGTCCGCTCGGGCACGAGTTCCACGACACGCAGCGCGGCCCCGTCCCCAAACTCGACTTCGTCCCCGACGGCCAAGCCCTGCGGCCTAGCGGCATCCGCGCCGGGCGCATCAAGGCCGGCGCCGCCGCCGGCGACACGACCGGCTCCGCCCGGCTGATGCCCGCCCGGGCCAACGGCCGCGCCGAGCGCATCCAACCCAACACCATCCGCGTCGGGCGCATCCGCGTCCAGGGGGCGCCGGCTCACGCGGGAGCATTGGCACGCCGTCGCGGCTTGCGCCAGCCACGGCCACACGGCGCGCGGCGGCGCGGCTATGCCGATCGCGCGGGTGGATTGGAGGCGGGCTAAGGGGACGACATCGTCGCCTGGGAAGTTGCGACGCTGCTCCGCGGATGTCGCGCCCCAACGTAGCTGCCAGCGCCAGGCGGCGCGGCTGGCCGCTGTCGCCGCGCCCACGAACACACACCAAAGAATGGTCTTGGTTCTTTGTCGCATCCCCCAAGTCTCCCACCTGGGCGCCCGCGTACGCGAAAGCTCCACGAAACCCACGCCGCGCCTGGCCGAAACCTGCCGACGCGGGCGGCCGACCTGCTCAAACCGGCACGGCAAGACCCGGGACCATGGCGCCCTCTGCCCACGCCAGCGGGGTCAGGACCGGGCGCGGTCCGGACCAGGCGGGGGGATGTGCAGCCTCGCCCGCGCCCGCGGGGTCAGGGCCGGGCGCGGTCCGGACCAGGCGGGGGGGTGGGCAGCCCCGCCCACGCCCGCGGGGTCAGGACGCCAGGTCTTCGCGGCGGGAGTTGGAGCGCCAGACCGCCACCACACCTGCGGCTAGCAGGAATCCGGCGCTGATGACACCGAACAGGATGTTGGCGCCGGTGTATTCCAGGCCGCCGCCGCCGGGGGTTCCCGGCGTCTCAGTGCGCGCGGTGTCCGTCTCGTCGCCGGAGCTGGGGCCGGTCGGGCCAGGCCCCGCGCAGTAGTCGCCCCGCAGGCCCAAGCCCACATCCCACTTGATGGCTTGGGATATGTGGCCGAGGTTCTTGCCCTCGGTCTCGTCATAGGGGAAGGCGTAGGCCATCTGGACCCTGACAGTTCCGCCCTTGGGCACAGGCACGCTGGCCAGCTGCTGGTGGTCGTAGAGATCCGCGAAGGAGCTGGAGCCGAGCACTCCGCCCACATCCCAATGGACCTCGGACATGCCCGCGAACCCGGTGCGGCCTGGGGCGACAGCCGGATCGTCGTCGTTGACGGTGTCCTCGCCGACAGTCGTGATCGGGTTCAAGATCTCAACGGTCAGTGTCCCTGGGCACGGGCCGTTGTTGCGCACCACCAGAGTCCGGTGGATCCAGTCGCCCGGCACCGCCACAGCGTTGTGTTGGAAAGCGTCGTCCGCGATGGTCTCGTATTCCGGAGCGCCATACCAAGGCACGTTCAGGACGTTCCCGTCCCACCAGGTTTGCAGCGCGTTGGGCAGGCGCTCGTCGTCGGCGAACGCGCTGCCGCCCGCCGCGAGAGCGAATCCCACCGCCAGCATCGCGCCCATGGCCGCGGCTTTGACGCGCCTGGCGCTCAATCGGATGGTCATCGCCCACCTCCTGGCCCGCCACCGCCGACCGGCCGCGGCGCCTGATCCGGGGTGTCTTCGGCGACGCCTGCGGTCCAGCGGCTGGACCAGCCAGACCAGTAGTCGACCGGCGAGTTCTCGTTGGCGCTGGGCCCGTCCGCGATGGGCGGAGCAGCTATGATCGCCCCCGTGGACGATGTCGTCAATCCCGCCGCCCGCCGTGCCGCCCGGGTCAGAGGCGCTCCCGCCGGGTCTGCGACCGGTGGCTCGCCCGCTGCCGAGTCGGCGGCCGCAGCGCTGGCGGGCGCCGGCCAGCCGGATACGGGAGCTGGGGGGAAGAGCGGAGCGGGTTTGGCAGGTGTGGTCGGGAAAAGTGATTCAGCGCGAGCCGGGGCCGCCGCGGGGGGGACCGCGAGCCACACCGGGGTTGGCGTGGAGGCGGCCGGTTGAGCGGATTGGACCCCGGGGAAGAGCGGAGCGGCTTGCGCGGGTGGAGCGGGGAAGGGTGTGGCGCGGAGAGTTTCGAGCCGAGAGCGGTCGGAGTCGGCGGCGCGGCTGCTGGCCACGAGCGCCTCGGACGCGGACCGTTCCGAGAGGGCTGGTTCGGTGGGGGTTGGTTCGGAAGCGTCTTGTTCACCGGCTTCCTCGGTCTTCTTGCGGCGCCGCGGCGCGAACAGCGCCCAGGCGCCCCATGCCATCAGCACCACAGCGAACGCG
>JAITLE010000163.1 GCA_031278075.1 Bifidobacteriaceae bacterium
TCCACCGATCCTCGCCTACTGCGCCGCCCCAGCCAGGCACGCTAGACGCCCCTGACCGACTGGGCAGGCCACCGGCCTGCCATCGCCGGCCAGGAACGCCCATCGCACCCGTCTAGTGCCGCTCGCCACGGCGATCATCGGTGGATCCAGGCTTAGGCCAGGGCGTCGGCTGACGCGCAGCACCGCGCTGCGACCCGGCGGCCCATTCCGACCGGTCGCTACTTGCGGTGACCGCTGGAGCCCGTGATGCGGTACGCGTCGAAGACTCCGTCGACCCGCCGCACCGCGGCGAGGACCGCGTCCAGGTGCGAGGCGTCCGCGAGCTCGAAGACGAACCGGTTGATCGCCACCCGGTCCTTGGTGGTGGACACCTCGGCGGACAGTATGTTGACGTGGGATTCCGAAAGCGCTCGCGTCACATCCGAGAGCAGGCCGTGCCGGTCCAACGCCTCCAACTGGATCTGCACCAGGTAGGCGCCCTGGGCGTGCTCACGCCAGGCGACATCGACCACCCGCTCCGGAGCGGAAGCCCGCGCGGCGGCCAGGTTCGAGCAGTCGGCGCGGTGCACCGACACCCCCGAGCCACGGGTGATGAACCCGATGATCTGGTCGGGTGGGACCGGCGTGCAGCAACGCGCCAACTTGACCCAGACGTCGTCCAGGCCCTGGCCGGCGACACCAGGATCGGATTGGGCGCCCTCGCCGCGGCGACTCGCGAGGCCCGGACGGGTCACCTCGACGATGTCCTCCTCGTTGCTCGCCGCCCCCCCGACCGATTTCATGAGCTTCTCGATCATCGAGTGAGCCGAGAAGCGCCCTTCTCCCACGGCCGCGTACAAGGCGGACACGTCCGGGAAACGGAGCTCGTTCGCCAAGGCGACCAAGGATTCGTGTGACATCAAGCGCTGCAGCGGCAGGTTCTGCTTACGCATCTCCTTGCCGATCAGGTCGCGGCCGCGCTCCACAGCCTCCTCGCGACGCTCGCGGGTGAACCACTGCCTGATCTTGTTCCGCGCGCGGGGCGAACGGACAAACCCGAGCCAGTCCCGCGACGGACCCTGCCCCGGGGCCTTCGATGTGAAGATCTCGACCACGTCACCGGTTTGGAGTTCGGTGTCGAGAGCCACCAGCCGCGAGTTGACCCGCGCGCCGACAGTGCGATGGCCCACCTCGGTGTGGACCGCATAAGCGAAGTCGACCGGCGTGGAACCGGCCGGCAGGGCCAACACATCGCCTTTCGGTGTGAACACGTAGGTCTCGGAGCTGCCGATCTCGTAGCGCAGGGAGTCGAGGAATTCGCCCGGGTCTTGGGTCTCCCGCTGCCAATCGACCAGCTGGCGCAGCCAGTCCATCTCGGTCACGCCCGTCCCCGTGCCGCCCTTGCCGGTCTGGCCCTCCTTGTATTTCCAGTGGGCCGCCACGCCGTAGACGCTGCGGCGGTGCATCTCGTGGGTGCGGATCTGGATCTCGACGGGTTTGCCGGACGGCCCGATCACCGTGGTGTGCAGCGACTGGTACATGTTGAACTTCGGCATGGCGATGTAGTCCTTGAACCGCCCGGGCACCGGGTTCCAGCGCGCGTGCATCGCGCCGAGCGCCGCGTAGCAGTCCTGCACCTCGTCAACCAGGATCCGCACGCCGACCAGGTCGTAGATGTCCGCGAAGTCGCGCCCGCGGACGATCATCTTCTGGTAGATCGAGTAGTAATGCTTCGGCCGGCCCGTCACCACCGCCTTGATCTTGTTGGCGCGGAGGTCGGCTTTGACCTGCTCGGAGACCACTCTCAGGTATTCGTCGCGCGCGGGCGCCCGTTCGGCCACCACCCGCACCACTTCCTCATACACCCTGGGGTGGAGCGTCGCGAAAGCGAGGTCTTCCAACTCCCATTTGATGGTGTTCATGCCGAGACGGTGCGCCAGCGGCGCATAGATCTCCAGGGTCTCGCGGGCCTTCTTCTCGGCGGACTCGGCGGGCACATACTTCCAGGTACGCGCGTTGTGCAGGCGGTCGGCCAGCTTGATCAGGAGGACCCGGATGTCCTTCGCGGTCGCGACCACCATCTTGCGGACCGTCTCGGATTGGGCCGCCTCGCCGTACTCCACCCGGTCGAGTTTGGTCACGCCGTCGACCATCAGGGCGATCTCTTCGCCGAACTCGTCGCGCAACTCCTCAAGCGAATACGGCGTGTCCTCGACGGTGTCGTGCAGCAGCGCCGCCGCGAGGGTCGATGCCGTCAACCCGAGTTCCGCCAAAATGGTCGCGACAGCGACCGGGTGCGTTATATAGGGTTCCCCGTCCTTGCGGAACTGGCCCTCATGGACCCGTGCCGCCACCGTGTAGGCCCGCTCCACCAGTTCCGTGGACGCCTTAGGGTGCGACACCCGCAGCGCCGCCAGAACCGGTTCCAGGGCCGCGGGAGGCGCTGGATGCGTCCGGAACCCGGGCAGCCACGACAGGGGCCCGGTGTGCGCAGAGGCTGACGCCGGCGTGCGGTCGGCGGTCTGCGCGGCGTCTGGCATACGGCCAAGTGTAGGCCGACCCTCCACGGTCTCGCATTGCCCGAACCGGGCAGGGGCGCGGGCGCGGCGGTCAGGGCACGGTCAGCAAGCAGTCAAGGGACCGGCCGGGGAGTTTGACCCGGCCCCTCAGGCTGGCCAGCTCTATCAGGAAAGACAAGCCGACCACCTCGGCGCCGGCGCGTTCCAGCAGATCCGCCGCCGCGGCGGCGGTGCCGCCGGTGGCCAGCACGTCATCCATGACGACCACCCGGGTGCCGCTCCGGATCGCGTCCTCGTGCATCTCAAGGGCCGCCTCGCCGTATTCCAGCGCATATGACTCCCGGAGGGTCACGCCGGGCAGCTTGCCGGGCTTGCGCAAGGGGATGAACCCGAGGCCAGCTTGCAACGCCGCGGGCGCCGCCAAGATGAACCCGCGCGCCTCGATCCCGACCACCAGTTCCGCGCCGACCCGCTCCACGAAGTCACCCAGATACTCGATGGTCTGGCCAAACGCCTCACCGTCCGCCAGCAACGGGGTTATGTCTTTGAACACGACCCCCGGTTGCGGGAAATCCGGGATGTCACGCAGGTGCGCGGCGACTAGCTTCGCGATGCTCATTTGGCGTCCTTCACGGGACCCTTCCGGCAGGCGCCGGCCTGGCGTCGCCGACGGCCCCACTCGCGCCAGCTCTCACCAATCCGCACCCGCCGTCACCAACCCAAGCGCCGTCACCGGCCCGCTCGCGGCTTGCGCCGCGGCTGCGCCATCTGGCCTCGGTGCTCGCCGGCGCGCATCGCCCCGATCCCGGACAAAGCCGCGAGCCCGGCCCCGGTGGAGGCGCCTGCGGCCACCGCGGCAGCCCGCTTCTTCAGCACCAACGCCGTGTGGGCCGCCAACTTGGGGTTGCGGGCGCGCAGCGCGACCTCTAATGGCGTCGCCAAGAAGATCGACGAATAGGTGCCCGCGATCATGCCCACGAACAACGCCAACGAGATGTCTTGCAGCGACGAGGGCCCCAACGCGATCCATCCGATGAACAAGATCGCGGCGACCGGCAGCAACGCCACCACCGACGTGTTGATAGAACGCACCATCGTCTGGTTGACGGCCAGGTTGGCGGCCTCGGCGTACGTGTATTGGGTCTGGTCCGTCACACCCTGTGTGTTCTCACGCACCTTGTCGAAGACCACCACCGTGTCGTACATCGAATAGCCCAAGACGGTCAGGAATCCGATCAGGGAGGCGGGCGTGACCTCGAATCCGACCAGCGCGTAGACGCCCACCGTCACCACGAGATCATGCAGCAGCGCCGTGATCGCCGACACCGCCATCGCCCAGTTCCGGAAGTACAGCACCATCGCTATGGCGACCAGCACCAGGAAGATGATCGACCCGCGCAGCGCCTTCCCCGACACGTCGCTGCCCCAAGAAGCGGACACGGTCTGGCGCGACACGTTCTCAAGCGGCACATCGTAGGTGTCGGCGAGAGCTTGCCGCACCGCCACGGCCTGCTCGTCTGTGAGCCGCCCAGTCTGCACGCGCACACCACCGGCCGCGACCGCGCTGACCTTCGGCGCCTCGCCTTGCCCCAGAATGCCGCGCACCGCGTCCGAGGCGGGCGCCTGCTCACGGTTCTGCGTGCCGGAGACCTTGAACTCGGTCCCGCCCACGAACTCCATCCCGAGGCTCAGCCCGGGCTTGAACAGCAACAAGCCGCACACGACCACCACGCCGGCCGCCACCGCGACCCAGAGCTTGATCCTCGGCACAACCTTGTACGAGCGCCGACCCGTGTACAGGTCGTTGCCCCAGCCCGCGAATCCCCGAACCGCCATCAGTTGTCGCCTCCCTTCGGTGTGGGCCCGCTTTGTCGCGCGCGCCGTTTGCGTTCAGCGATGGTCAGGCCCGTGTCGCCAGCGACACGCTCCGCCACAGCGGTGGCCGCCTTCCCGCGGGACGATGCCGTGCCGCCGGCCGCGCTCTCCGTCACGCTGGAAGGCGCCCGTTCGGCATCGAGCGACGAGGCGGAACGTCCCCGGCCCACATACCGGACGGCGCCCGGCGCGCCGAGGCGGTACGGATCCAGGCCGGACCACGGGTGCCCCTTGGCCCAGAAGCCGACCCGGCTGAGCAGCACCACCATCGGGTGCGTGAACAGCATCACGACCACAAGGTCCATCACGGTGGTCAACCCCAGCGTGAACGCGAAGCCACGCACGCCGCCGACCGCCACCATGTACAGCACGATCGCGGCGAGGAAGTTCACCGCGTCGGACGCGATGATGGTGCGCCGGGCGCGCAGCCAGGCCAGGTCGACGGCTTGGGCGATGGGCCGGCCGACGCGCAGCTCGTCCCTGACGCGTTCGAAGTAGACGATGAACGAGTCCGCGGTGATGCCGATCGCGACGATCAAGCCCGCGACGCCCGCGAGCGACAGGCGGTAACCCTGGATCCAGCCGAGCAGCACGATGGTGCCGTAGGAGATGCCGGACGCGAGGATCAACGAGATGATCGTGACCAGCGAGAGGGCGCGGTACTGGAAGAACGAGTAGACGAACACCAGGAGCAGGCCGACGAGCCCGGCCCACAGGCCGATCTGGAGCTGTTCGGCGCCAGCTGTGGCAGAGATCTGGTCCTGCGACTCGACGTTGAAGTTGATCGGCAGCGAGCCGAACGAGAGCTGGTCGGCGAGGGTCTTCGACGAGGCTTGGCTGAACGAGCCCGAGATCTGCGCCTGGCCTGAGCTGATCACTTCGTTGCAGACCTCGGGCGCGGAGATCACGACATCGTCCAGCACAATGGCGAACTGCCGTTTCGGATCGTCGGATGAGGCCTGGCAGGTGTCGTACAGCTTCTGCGTGACGGCGCCGAATTGTTTGGTGCCAGCCGAGTTGAACTCGATGTTGACCACCCACTGCCCCGTGACGTTGCCCTGTTGGGTTGTCGCCATGGAGTTGGTGGCGCTGGTCAGCTCGGAGCCTTGGACCATCACCGGGCCGAGGATGTAGGCGTAAGCTCCGCTCTCGTCGCAGGTGACCAAGGGCAGATCCGGATCCGCCGGCAGGTTGCCGCGCGTCGAGCCCGCCATGTCGCAGTTGAGCAGCTCGGCCACGGTCTGCGCTTCTGCGGCCTCTTGGGTGAGCCCGGAGGAGACCTTGGTCGCCACGGTGGTCTCCGCGCCTTCTAGCAGGTACGCGTACTGCGCGGCGACCGCGGTGTAGACCGTGGTCTCGTCCAGGCCGTCCGCGAGGCGTGTGGCGTACGCCTCGTCCGGCGGGACGGGCAGGTTGCCGGTGGAGTCGTTGATCGCCGGGTTGGCGGTGGCGGCCTCGGTCGGGGTCGCGGCCGGGGTCTCGGTCGGGGTCTCGGTCGCGGTCGCGGTCGGGGTCTCGGTCGCGGCCGGGGTCTCGGAGGGGACGGTCTCGGTCACCTCGGCCTCGCCGGTGTCCCCGGCGTCCTCCGCCTCGCCGGTCTCCTCTGTCTCCCCGGTCTCACCGGTCTCACCGGTCTCACCGGTCTCGTCCGTCTCCCCCTCCGGGTCCTCGCTGGCGCTGGCGGACGGGTCCGGCGTGTAACTCGGGTTCGGGTAGACCCGATCCCCCCAGCTATCGGTCTGCGACACCTGCGCCGTGCCGACATACAACACGGTGCGGAAGGTCATCTGCGCGGATTTGGTGACCAGATTCAGGTCATCCTGGCTCGGGTTGCCAGGGATCGAAACCACGATGTTCGAGTTGCCCTGCCGCGCGATCTCTGGTTCGGCCACGCCGGAGGAGTCCACGCGCGCCCGGATGATCCGAATCGCCTGGTCGATCTGCTCCGTCGTCACCGCCCGGTCGGCTCCGACCGACTGCGGGGTCAACACCAATTGGGTGCCGCCCTCAAGATCCAGCGCGAACTTCGGCGTGAATCCGGTGTCGCCGCGGGCGTGGCCGATCCCGATCGCTCCGAACAGCGCTATCACCAGCACGCCCAAAGTCACGAGGGTCCGGCCATGGCGGCCCTTCTTCGAATATGTTGCCACGGGGTTGCTTCTTCCCTTTCGGAACGGGTTCGCGCTTCGGCCTAGCTGTCCTTCTCGCCGTCGCCGTCTTCTTCGGCGGCGTCGGCCTCGCCACCTTCGTCCCCGCTCGGGGCCTCATCCTCCTCGTCACGCGCGTAGGGGGCGAGCATCGCCTCCCATTCCTCGTCGGACACCTGGCTGCGGATGGCGCGGCGCACATAGACGGACTGGTCGCCGCCTGGCGACATCAAGGTCACCACATCCCCCTCCACATCGCTGATCAAGCCGATCATGCCACCCGCGGTCATGACCCGCTGCCCGGCTACGAGACTGTCCCGGAAGTCCGCCTGGTTCTGCTGCTGCCGCTTGTTGCGGCGCGACATGAACCACATCACCGCGACCATCCCCACCAGGAAGATGATCATCATCACATTCATGCCACCACTGGGTGTGTTCTCTGCCGGGGTCTCGTCCCCCGCGAAGAGCACGGCATCATATATGGTCAACGCAAAACTCCTTGACTAGTCGGGGCCAAGAGCGGCCCATGTCCGCGCCAGAGTCTAGCCGAATCACCGTGGAGCCGCTTGCCTGCTCACAGTGGCGTGGCGCCTAGGTGCTCATAGGCTGTCGGCGTGGCCACCCGACCGCGCGGAGTGCGCGCGATCAGGCCCTCGCGCAGCAGGTACGGCTCGACCACGGTCTCGATGGTGTCGCCCTCTTCGCCGACCGCCGCCGCCAGCGTGCTCAAGCCGACCGGCTGCCCGGCGAAGCGCCGCACCAGCACCTCCAAGATGGCCCGGTCCAGCCGGTCCAACCCGCGGCGATCCACCTGATAGATCTCCAACGCGCTCAGCGCCGCGGTCATGTCCGCCACGCCCGCGCCACGCACCTGCGCCCAATCGCGCACCCGGCGCAACAGCCGGTTCGCGATCCGCGGCGTGCCCCTCGAACGCGCGGCCACCTCAGCCGCCGCGGCCGGCTCGACGCGCAGGTCGAGCAGCGCCGCCGACCGGACGATCACCTGCTCCAACTCGGCCGCCGAATAGTAGTCGAGCTGCCCGGTGAAGCCGAACCTGTCCCGCAGCGGCGCGGGCAGCAGCCCCGCCCGGGTGGTGGCCCCGACCACGGTGAACGGAGGCAACGTCAACGGGATGGCGTTCGCCCCCGGGCCTTTGCCCACCACCACGTCCACCCGGAAATCCTCCATCGCGAGGTACAGCATCTCCTCGACCGGCCGGGCCAGGCGATGGATCTCGTCGACGAACAGCACCTCGCCTTCCTCCAAGGATGTCAACACCGCCGCCAAGTCGCCGGCGTGCTGGATCGCCGGCCCCGAGGTGACCCGCATCGGCACGCCCAACTCCGTCGCGATGATCATCGACAAGGTCGTCTTCCCAAGACCCGGCGGCCCTGACAGCAGCACGTGGTCCGGCGGCGATCGGCGCGCCTTCGCGGCGTCGAGCACCAGCTGGAGTTGCTCACGCACCACCCGCTGGCCAACGAACTCCCGCAGGCTCTTCGGCCGCAGCGCCGCCTCGATCGCCCGCTCAGTGCCGGAGGCGCTGGGCGCCAACGCCTCACGCGCCAGCCCTTCCCGCGGCCCGGTCCCGTCCGTCCCGCCGCTCACCGGCTCCCCCCAAGTCTTCGCAGGGCCGCGCGCAGCACACCGGAGACGTCGTCGCCTAAGGCCTCCCCGTTCGCCAAGACGTCCCGGACGGCATCGGCGGCCAAGGCGGGCGCCCAACCGAGCGACTCGAGCGCCGCTTGGACCTGCGCCTCCACTCCGGCGCCGGCGCCAGCTCCCGGGGCCGAACGCCCGCGCGGGACGGCGCCCAGCTTCCCGGCGAGCGCGAGCACAAGCTTCTGCGCGGACTTGCGCCCCACCCCGGGGACCCGCGCGAGCGCGCCCAGGTCCTCGGTGGCGATCGCACGCACGAGGCCATCCGCGCCCAGGGTCGAGACCAGCGCCAACGCCAGCCGCGGCCCGATCCCGCTGACCGACTGAGCCGTGACGAACACGTCGCGTTCGGCGGTGTCGCCGAAGCCGTACAGCGTCAGCGAGTCCTCCCGCACCACGAGGTGCGCCACCAGCGACGCCTCCTCGCCTTGGCGCAGCACGTCGCGTGCGGTCGGGGTGAGCGTCACAGCCAACCCGACGCCGCCGCATTCGATCACGGCTCCGGTCGCGGTCAGAGCCAACACCTTGCCGCGCAGTGACGCGATCACACTGGCGCCCAACCTCTCCGTCCACGCTTCGCGGCCGCCCGCGAAGCTTCCACCCACGCCTTCTGCGCGGGGGTGGCCGCCTGCCCCCGGGGGGAGAGCGCCGCCGGGCGCCAGGCGTGGCAGATCGCCAGCGCTAGCGCGTCCGCCGCGTCGGGCGGCCGCGGGGTCTCAGCGAGTCTGAGGAGCCGGGCCACCATACGGCCCACCTGGTCCTTCGGCGCCGTGCCGGAGCCGGTGACGGCGGCCTTGACCTCGGTGGGCGTGTGCAACGCGACATCGACGCCCCGCCGGGCGGCCTCCACCATCGCGACTCCGCTCGCCTGCATCGTGCCGCTGACGGTGCCGACATCGCGCCGGGCGAAGACTCTTTCGACGGCGACGGCATCGGGCGCATATCGGTCGATCCACTCCCCCACAACCTCGGCGACGCGCAGCAGGCGGCGGTCCAGGGACTCGGTCTCAGGCGTGGTGGCCGTGCCGAACGCGACCAGCGAGACCGCGCGCGACGACGCGGCGTCCACCACGCCGAGGCCGCAGCGGGTCAACCCCGGGTCCACACCCATGACGCGCATGGCGTCCTAATCGCCCATCGCCTGGGCGATCACGCTGTCCGGCGCGGTGAAGTTGGTGTACACGTTCTGCACGTCGTCCGAATCTTCGAGCGCGTCGACCACCCGCAGGATCTTCTTGACGCCTTCCACGCCCAACTCGACCTCGACGGACGGCACGAACGCCACTTCCGCCGAGTCGTAGTCGATCCCCGCGGTTTGCAACGCCTGACGGGTCGCCACCAGGTTCTCCGGGGCGGTCACGATCTCAAAGCCGCCTTCTTCGACGGTCACCTCTTCCGGATCGGCTTCGATCACGGCGTCCAAGACCGCGTCCTCGTCCAAGCCGGCCGCCGCGGGCACAGCGATCACACCCTTGCGGGAGAACATGTAGGAGACCGACCCGGGGTCCGCCAGCGACCCGCCGTTGCGGCTCAGCGCCAACCTGATGTCCGATGACGCGCGGTTGCGGTTGTCCGTCAACGCCTCCACCAGCACGGCCACGCCGCCGGGCCCATAGCCCTCATAGATGACGGACTGGTAATCGGCGCCGCCGCCTTCCGCCCCCGACCCGCGCTTGACCGCCCGGTCGATGTTCTCGTTCGGGACCGACGACTTCTTCGCCTTCTGGATCGCGTCATAGAGCGTGGGGTTGGCGGCCGGGTCGCCGCCGCCGGTGCGCGCCGCGACTTCGATGTTCTTGATCAGCTTCGCGAACAACTTGCCGCGTTTCGCGTCGATCGCGGCCTTCTTGTGCTTGGTGGTGGCCCATTTTGAGTGACCCGACATCGACCTGGCGCTCCCTCTACCTGGTGCTGGCTGTTTCCGGCTGAAGTCTACCCGGGGCCACGGCGGCGGGGCGGGAACCGGCATGGTCGGCGTGGGCGCCGGTCTGGCGCCGTCTGGACGGATCCCGTTCGTCTCGGCCGCGGCTAGCCTCCTGACCGGGCGGGCGGCCGCGGTCCCGCCTCCCTGATATAGCGTGAGGTCGCCGGCGCCGCGACACCTTGGTCCCGGGTCGCGTTGAGCTTCGACCAGTCGAAACACCCCAAGTCCGGGCCCTGAGTCCTCGATACATGGGATCTATTCGCCGTAGACTCGCAGGTGTCCAACGAAGCGGCGGGCCTCGCCTCAGGCCATCGAACGACGCCGCCCGAACAATGAGACGAGACGAGACAAGTGACCAATTCCCCAGCGCCCTATCCAGGCGCCCCAGACGTCATCAACGGCAACGGCGCCGTGACCCACGTGATGAAACATGTGTGCGGCGGCATGATCGGCTATCCCATCACACCATCAACCGAGATCTCGGAGACATTCGAAGCGGCCCGCGCGGAGGGGCAGCTCAACGTGTGGGGGGCCCACCCGTTCTTCGTCGAGGCTGAAGGCGAGCACTCAGGCCAGTCCGGCGCCCTCGGCGCGGCGCTGGTCGGCGGCAACTACGTCTCCAACGCCTCCAGCTCCCAGGGCATCTTGTACGGCCTGGAGTCCCACTACGTCACAGTGGGCAAGAAGGTCGGCGGCTTTGTGCTCCAAGTCGCCGCACGCGTGGTGTCCAAGCATTCGCTCAACGTCATGGCCGGCCACGACGACATCTACGCGCTCCTCCCGTCTGGCTACACGGTGCTGTTCGGGTCCAACCCGCAAGAGGCGGCAGACCTCGCGGCGATCGCGTACCGCACCGCGGCGCTCAGCCTGATCCCGGTCGCGAACACCATGGACGGCTTCGCCACCTCACACGTCATGACAGAGGCGCGCCTGCCGGAGCCGGAGCTGCTCCGGCGCTACCTCGGCGATCCGAAGAGCCGCATCCCCTGCCCGACCGTCGCCCAGGAGATCCTGTTTGGCGCGAAAGGCCGCATCCACCAGCTGAACCGCTACCTCGACCGGCGCTCAGCCGACTTCGAAGAGGGCGACCTCAGCGCGCTGCGCGCCCACCTCGACTCCATGGCCGACGCCGTCGAAGCCGACGACTTAGGCGAGCTAGCCGAGGAGACCATGGTCTGGGTGCCGACCGACCTGCGCGCCCAGTGGCGCCGGCAGTGGCGGGCCGCGCCCGCGAAGGGCACCCGCCAGCTAGTCCCCTCCCTGGTGGACCCCCACAACCCGGGGATGACCGGACCCGTCCAGAACCAGCCCGATTTCCAGTCCGGCGCAGTGGACCACCGGACCCACTTCGCGGCCGCCGTCCCCGCGTTGGCGCGCCAGGCGATGGCGGAATACTCCGCGCTGACCGGCCGCCGCTACGAGCCCGTGCTCGCCTACGAGACGGACGACGCCGAACACATCATGGTGGGCCTCGGCTCCATCACAGACGACGTCCGCGCCGTCATCCCGCATCTGCGCGCCCATGGCGTCAAAGCGGGCGCGGTGTCCGTCAAGCTGCTCCAGCCCTTCCCCGAAGCCGAGTTGGTGGCCGCCCTTGGTGGCGCCAAGTCGGTCACAGTCTTGGAGCGCTCCGACGACACGGCCCTGACCCGCCTGACGACGGCCGCGCTCTTCCATGCGGTGGCGAACGCGCAGCACGATGCCGACCCGGCCAGCCCCAGCGACAGCCAAGCGCCGTACCCCGGCGTGCCGCCGTTGGCGCGCGCCCCCAAGTTGACCACCGCGATCTTCGGGTTGGGCGGACATGACGTCCAGCCCCGCGACCTGATCGCCGCGTTCAAGGCGATGGCCGACGGCACAGCCGGCCGCCTCATCTACTTGGGGTCGCAGTTCTTCGCGCCGAACCCGGGACCGGCGCTCGCCGCGATCCAGGACAAGCTCCGCGCCGCCTACCCCGAGACCGAGCCGATGGCGTTGACCACCGAGCCGAACCCGCAGCTGCTGCCGCCCGGTTCGCTCAGGATCAGGTTCCATTCGGTCGGCGGCTACGGGACCGTGGCGACCGGCAAACTGCTGACCGACATCCTCGCGGGCGTGCTCTCACTCAACTCGAAATCGGCGCCGAAGTACGGTTCGGAGAAGTCCGGCGCGGCCACCAACTACTACATCACCTTGTCCCCGGAGCCGGTCCTGTTGACCAACGCCGAGTTGGAAGACGTGGATGTGGTGATCTCCCCGGACCACCAGGCGTTCGTGCACACCAACCCGCTGAAGGGCCTGGTGGAGGGCGGCACGTTCATCCTCCAATCCGACAAGGAGCCGCTCCAGGTCTGGCGGGACCTGCCCGCCCACGCGCGGCGGACCATCCGCGCCAAACACGTCAAGTTCCTGGTAGTCGACGCGTTCCAGGTCGCCAAGAAGCACGCGCCCAGCCCGGAGCTTGAGACCAGGATGATGGGCATCGCCTTCATCGGGGCCGTGATCGGGCACGTGGACGCCCTGGCGCAGAGCGCCGGCGCAGGCGTCGAGGCGAAGGTCCGAGAGCAGATCACCAAGAAGTTCGGCCGCAAGGGCGCAGCCGTGGTCGACGGCAATCTGGCGGTCATCGCGGATGGCAGCTCGGCCACCCACCAGGTCGACTACGCCGACCCCGCGTTCCAGGCCGTCGAGTCGGAGCCGAAGGCCGCCCAGACCCGGAGCGTGCGTCTTTCCGCCCAGATGTGCCCGGCCGCCCAGGCGCCCGCCGCCCAAAACCTCTTCGACCCGGGATACTACGAGGACATCGCCGCGCGGCCGTTCCGCGAGGGCGCGATCGCCGAGGCCCCGGTGCTGCCGGGCGCCGGCCTGTTCATGCCGCCCGCCTCGGGCGCCGCCAAAGACAAGGGCACTTTCAGGCGTTCCGTGCCACTGTTCGCGCCCGACGCCTGCACCGGATGCCTCGAGTGCGCGCTGGCCTGCCCCGACGCGGCCATCCCGAACCAGGCCCACGAGATCGCCGATCTGGTGGCGGCCGCCGTGGACGGCATCGGCGCCCCAGCGCCCGCGCTCCAGTCGATCCGTCGGCACATCCACCCGTGGGCGGAACGGATCCGCCAGCTGATGCGCGAGAACCCCAACCTCAAATCGTTCCCCGCGGCGCTCAGGCTCGCCGCCGCCGAAACCGCGACCGACACCGACGAGAGGTCGGTGGCGCGCTGGCTGGACGCGATCGTGCAAGCGGCCGCCGACTTCCCGGTGGCGCGGACCAGGCCCTTCTTCGACTCGGCGGAGACGGAGCAGCCCGGTTCGGGGACGCTGTGGAGCGCGGTCGTCGATCCGTGGAAGTGCACCGGGTGTCTGCAGTGCGTGGACGTCTGCGGCCCCGGCGCGCTCACCGCGCTGGAACAGGACGCGAGCCTCGCGGACCTGCTCCAGGATCGCTTCGAGCGGCTCACCACGCTGCCGCCCTCGCCGAAGCGGCTGCTGCGCGGCGCCACCGAAGCGGACGGCGATTTCAAGCGGCTGCTGCTGAGCCACGACTACTACTACGCGATGACCGGCGGGCACGGCGCATGCCGCGGCTGCGGGGAGGTGACGGCGCTCAGGCTGCTGCTGGCGCTCAGCCACGCGCTGGGGGACGCGCGGCGCGCCGCCCACGTCGCCGAACTGGAGGAGCTGATCGGCCAGCTGGACGCGATCGCGCCGAGCGACGGCCCGGACGGAGGAGAGGCGCGCGCGGGGCGCCTCGCGAACCTGCTCGAGACGCTGGAGCAACGGCTGTACCTCTACGAAGGCGGCCCCTCGGGGTGCGGACCGGCCACCACCGTGATCGCGAACTCGACGGGCTGTTCGTCCGTGTACGCCTCGACCATGCCGTTCAGCCCCTACACGGACCCGTGGGTCAACTCCCTCTTCCAGGACGCGCAACCGCTGGCCACAGGGATTTTCGAGGGCTTGGTCTCGCAGGTGGTCCCGGAGGTGCAGGCGCTGCGCGCGGCGCAAGCGGAGCTGACGGACGCGGCCGACGCGGCGCTGCGCCGCGAGCTGACCACCATCTCGTGGCGCGACTTCACGCCCGCCGAACTCGACCTCCTGCCCACGGTGATGACGGTCTCAGGCGACGGGGCCGCGTTCGACATCGGCTTCGGGGCGTTGTCGCGGGTCTTGGCGAGCGGCACCCCAGTCAAGATGGTGGTGCTCAACACCGGGTCCTATTCGAACACGGGCGGGCAGGCGTCCACCGCCTCCTACACCGGTCAGGACGCGGACCTCGCCCGCTTCGGCAAAGCCCACTCCGGGAAGACCGAGCACCGCAAGGAGCTCGGCTTGCTGGCGTCCTTCCACCCGCGGGTGTTCGCCTGCGCCACATCCACCGCCTTGCACGCCCACTTCCTCGCCACCGCGCACGCCATGCTCGGTTACAAGGACGGCGCCGCGGTGATGGACGTGTACACGCCGTGCGGCACCGAGAACGGCGTGGCCGAGGACCTGTCCAACGCGCGGTCGCGCCTCGCCGTGGAGTCGCGCATGGCGCCGCTGTTCGTCCACGACCCGCGGCGCGGCGCCACGCTGCCGGAGCGCTTCAGCTTGGACGGCAACCCGGCGCCCGACCAGCTTTGGACGACCCGCACGCTGCAGCACCGGGACGAGGCCGGCCAGCTCGCCCTCATGGAGACACCGCTCACGCCGGCGGACTTCGCTCTTGGCGAGGTCCGGTTCGCGAAGCAGTTCAAGCGTTTGGCGGCGGACGATGCCGACCATGCCGTCCCGATCGCCGAATACGTCGCGCTGGGGGCCGACCAGCGGGCCGGGAAGGTCCCGTTCGTGTGGACCACCGACAAGGCCGGGCGTCTGACCAAGGTGGTCTGCTCGGCGGGGATCGTCGCCCTGGTCGAGGACCGCGCCCACTACTGGCGGACGCTGCAGTTCTTGGCGGGCATCCCGCAGGGCGCCGTCGACGCGGCGCACCGCGCCGAGTTGGCCGCGCTGGTCGCCCGCTACGACGAGGCGGTCGCCTCGCGCGAGGCTTCGATCGACCAGTTGGCCGAGGCGATGGCGGACCTGGCGACGGCCGCCGCCCCGGCTGGGGCGGCCGGGTTGGCGGGGATCTTCGGCGGCGGGGCCCTGGGCGGCGCTGGCGCCGCCCAGGCGGCTGGCGGCGGTGGCGCGGCTGAGGCTGGCGGGACGGCGCCGTCCGGCGCCGCGGCGGGCGCGCCCATCTGGCTGGACCCCGCGGACGAGCCGCGCTGCAACGACTGCGGCACCTGCTACCAGGAGCTGCCGGCGCTGTTCGAGAAGGCGACCATCATGGTCGACGGCGCGGCGCAGGTGGTGGGCCGGATGAAGCCGAACGCGCTAGACGGGTTCGAGGTGACGCCGGAGGCCGCGAAACGCATAGCGCGCGTCAAAGCGAACTGCGACGCGGAGATCATCCGATGAGCACCCCGGTAGACCAATGGACGCGGGCGCGGACCGCGTTGGAGGCGACCGCGCGCGAGGTGGAACGGCTCGGCGCGGACCCGGCGGTGGGCCAGTTCAACCGGCAGCTAGGGTTGTTGGAGCGGCGGCTCGCGGCGCAGCCCAGGCTGTTTCGGGAATTGTTCATCTCGGAGGGGCTGGCGGCTGTCGCCGCGGAATTCCGGGGCGAAGAGCTGAGCCGTGATTTCACGTTGGCGTTGTGGGGGCTGTTGGAACGCGACGACGACACGTCGAAGCTCGTCATGCGGTTCTTGTGGAACCTGCCCGTCGGCAAGAAACGGATGTTTGTGCGGGCGCTGGAGTGTTGGCTCGCGGACCGTTACCCGATGTTCGCCGGGCTGGCTCAGGATTGGCCGGCGGGGAATGCGATCCAGCCTTATATTCGCACCCCTGAGGCGCGGTCGACGGACTTCGAGCTGGTCAACACCGGGTACCTCGGGTACATGGCGGAGGGCTATTCGCGACGCGACGTGGAATTGTTGGTCTGGCTCGAGGCGCTGCGGGACAAGCAGTGCGCCGAATCGCCATGCGAGCTGGGGAAGTTTTTGGAGGAAGCCGGGCTGATCTCGCCTGACGCCGCGCCGATCGGCGGCTGCCCGGTGCGCATCCATATTCCGCGGATGTTCGAGTTGATAGGGCAGGGCCGTTTCGACGAGGCGCTCGCCATGCTCGAGGCCGCCAACCCGCTCCCGAACGTGACCGGGCGAGTCTGCCCGCAGGAGTTGCAGTGCCAAGGGGTTTGTCTGCACAAGTTGCCGATGTCGATCGGCCAAGTCGAGTGGTTCTTGGCGGAACGCGACGCTTTGGCGCATCCGGATCCGTCGGCTCGGTTCGCCGACGTGCGCGATCCTTGGGAGGTGGCGGCCTTGCCGCCCGTGGCTGTGGTCGGGTCGGGGCCGTCCGGTTTGATCAGCGCCTATCTGCTGGCCGTGGCGGGATTCCCGGTGACTGTCTTCGAGGCGTTCCACGAACTGGGTGGCGTGCTCAGGTACGGCATCCCCGAGTTCCGGCTCCCGAACCGGTTGATCGACGACGTGGTGGCCAAGATCCGGTTGCTGGGCGGGCGGTTCGTGACGAACTTCGTCGTCGGCAAGACGGCCACTCTTTCCGAGTTGCAGGCCGCGGGCTTCGCCCGGATCTTCGTCGGCACCGGCGCGGGGCTGCCACGCTTCATGGGCATCCCCGGGGAGCATTTGCTAGGTGTGATGTCCGCGAATGAGTTCCTGACCCGGGTCAACTTGATGGGCGCGCACCGGCCCGGGGCCGAGACGCCCTTGCCCGCCGTGGCCGGGCGGCATGTCATGGTGATCGGAGGCGGGAACACCGCGATGGACGCCGCGCGCACCGCGAAGCGGCTCGGCGGCCTGGTGACGATCGCCTACCGCCGGACAAAGGCTGAGATGCCGGCCCGCGTGGAGGAACTGGAGCACGCGCTAGAGGAGGGCATCGCCCTGGCCGAGTTGCGCGCCCCACGCGAATTCGTGGGCTCCGCGGAGACGGGGTTCGTGACGACCGCGCTGGTCGACGTGATGGAGCTGGGCGCGCCGGACGACTCGGGGCGGCGCCGGCCTCGGGCCACCGGGCGGACCGAGACCGTGCCCGTCGACCTCGCGATCATGGCCCTGGGGAACGCCGCGAACCCGATCATCAAGGATTCCGAGCCGCGGCTGGCGGTCTCGAAGTGGGGCTCCATCAACCTGCGCGGGGAGGGCACCCAGGAGACCACGGTCGACGGCGTGTACACCGGCGGCGACGCCGCGCGCGGCGGCTCCACGGCGATCCGCGCCGCGGGCGACGGGCAAGCCGCCGCGCGTGAGATCTTGGCGTTGGGGCAGGAGGCTTCGAACGCGGTCAAGGCTCAGATCGCGCGGGCGTTGGCTTACACCGAGGCGGCGGCGGACGCGCCCGCGATCATCGCGAAGCGGTCGCTGACGCCCGGGATCGAAGAATTCGAGATCCATTCGCCCGCCATCGCGGCGGCCGCCCAGGCGGGCCAGTTCGTCCGGGTGTGCGTCGAGCCGGACGGCGGCGAGTTGATCCCCTTGACCCTGGCGGACTGGGACACGACACGGCGTTCCGTCACGTTGGTGGTGCAAGAGGTGGGTGTGACCTCGCATGTCATGAACGCGCTCGAGGCGGGAGACGCCTTGGCTGGGATCGCTGGGCCGCTGGGGCAGCCGTCGCGGCTGCACCGCTACGGCCCGGACCAGACCGTGGTGTTCACCGCGGGCGGGCTCGGTCTGCCGCCGGTGTACCCGATCGCCCGCGAGCACCTGAGGCTGGGGAACCACGTCACGCTGATCCTCGGGTTCCGGTCCAAGGATTTGATGTTCTGGACCGGCCCTGGCGAACGGGTGCCCGCCCTGGAAGATGAGTTCGGCGAACTCCTCGACGTGGTCTACGCCACAAACGACGGCAGCTTCGGCGTCAAGGGCTTCGTCACCACCCCGCTTGAGGAGATGCTGCAGGCGCAGCAGGCTGGCGCCGCGCGGCGCACGGTCGCGGAGGTGGTCGCGATCGGACCACCGCTCATGATGCGGGCCGTCGCCGATCTGACTCGGCCGTACGGCGTCGAGACGGTCGCGTCGCTGAACTCGATCATGGTGGACGCGACAGGGATGTGTGGGGCGTGTATGGTGCCCGTCACGATAGATGGCCGGCTGGTGCGCAAACACGCGTGTATTGACGGCCCTGAGATCGACGCGCACATCATCGACTGGGACAAGTTCTTGCCGCGGTTTCGGACGTTCCGCGAACAAGAGCAGGCCGCTCGCGAACGCCGCGGCATCCCCGCCGCCGGCGTCAGGTGATCAGGGAAAGAACGATCCACCGCGCCGCCGCGAGCCTCGCGCCGAGGCGGCTCAGCCCCGTCCCGCAAGCCGCCGTCATGGCGCCAACCCCCGCCCGGCGAGAACCAAGCCCGTCGACAGCCCCGACGGCCCGTAGACGCCGTCATGGCGCCAACCCCCGCCCGGCGAGAACCAAGCCCGTCGACAGACCCGACGGCCCGTAGACGGAACGACCGCAGGCCGCTGACCTGCGGAACCACTAGCCGAGTTCGGTCACGCTTGATGGCTCCACGCATTTGACGGTGTAGTCGGGGGTCGGGGTCTCGGCGGACACCGAAGATTGGCGACTTTTGTGCCCGCCGAACCGAAGAATGGCGACTTTTGTGTCGCCGCGCCCCGGCTGCGGGACTCTGACCTGGCATGACACGGCACGGCGTGGTACAAAAGTCGCCAAAATCCGGACCGCGCGGCACAAAAGTCGCCAAAAA
>JAITLE010000182.1 GCA_031278075.1 Bifidobacteriaceae bacterium
GTCCAGATGTCCGATGGCGTGTCTGTCGGCGGGAAGGTCGTGTTCACCTTCGACGGCGACGAGGCGGGGCAGAAGGCCGCGATGAAAGCGTTCGGCGAGGAGCAGCGGTTTTACGCCGGGACCTTCGTGGCGGTCGCGCCAGACGGGAAAGACCCGTGTGAGCTGTGGGTCGAGCAAGGCCCCAGGGCGGTGGCGGAGCTGGTGGACAGAGCGGAGCCGATGTTTCGTTGGGCGATCCTCGCCGCCCTGAGGTCGGTGGACCTCGAGACCGCCGAGGGCCGGGTCGCCGGGTTGCGGCTGGCCGCGCCGGTGGTCGCTGGGATCAGGGACGACGCGTTGCGGCGTGACTACATCCGCTTGTTGTCGGGCTGGTTGGGCGCGGCCGAGGCGCACACGCTGCGCGAGGTGACGGCGGCGGCGCGCGGGCGGCGGGACCGGTCGGCATCGGACGCACGGCCTCCGGTTTGGCGCCCTCCGGTCGACTTGGTGGGCCGTTCGGAGCACGACGTGCTGGCGGCTGTGTTGCAATTCCCCGGGTTGGCGCCGCCGGAGTTCGACCAGCTAGGCGGGGACGCGTTCCAGGCCCCGGAACTGCGGGCAGTCCATGACGCGATCCGGGCGGCGGGCGGTGTGGCGGCTGCGGGCACAAAGGACTGGGCGTCCTGGGTGGCGACGGTGCGCGACCTCGCCGCGGGGCCGGTGGCGGGCGTGGTGACCGCCCTCGCGGTCGAATCGCTGCCGGTGCGAGAGGGCGGCGAGGCGGACTACCTGCGTGGGGTGGTCGGTGGGCTGTTCCAGCTAGGCGTGACCCGGCGCCTGGGGGAGCTGCGCGCCAAGCTCGGGCGGCTCGACGCGATGGGTGACGCGGCTGGGCGCGACGAGGTGCTCGCCGAGATCAGTGCGCTGATGGCACAGCGGGAGCGACTGCGCGGGGATTGACGGAATGATTGTCGGCGAACCGGGGGAGCGCCACTTCGGGGCGAGAGACGTGCCCGGTGCGGAACGTTCGCGCCACGCCCGGCGCCGGCGGGGGCAGGTGAAGGCGCGGCCAGCCCAGTCAAGCGGGCTTGCCCGCCAACTGGAGGGTCAGTCTGGGGGTTGGGTGGCGAAGCTGGAGCCGCCCGCGGGGTAGCGGTTGATGGCGACCGCGTGGACGGGTTCGTCGCCGAGAGCCTCGTAGCAGTGCGGCGTCGAGGAGTGGAACACGATCAGGTCCCCGGGCCCGATCTCGACGGGCGCGGCGGTGGGGCCGGCGAGGAGACGGCCCGAGATCAACAAGAGGTATTCCGATCCGGCGTGGGGCGCGGCGTTGTGCCGGCCGTGGGGCGCCAGCCGCCAGTCGATCAGCTCGACCACCTCCGGGCCTAGCGCGATGCGGTGCACCAGGCATAGATCGACCTGGCCCCGCCGCCCGGCCGCGCCGGCGCCGGCGCGGACCACCGCCGCGCCCGGATCCGGCCCCTCGCCGAGCAACTCCCCGACGGGGACGCGCAGCGCTCGGGACAACCCCACCAGCGTGTCGAGCGTCGGGTTGCCTTGGCCGCGTTCCAGTGTGGACAGCGTCGCCTGGGCGGCGCCCGATGCTTGGGCCAGCGCCGCCAGCGTCAGGCCTCTGATGTTCCGCATCCGGCGGACGCTCGCGCCGACGATCTGGGCGGCGTCGTCCGCGTGATGGCCCGTCATGGTGTCACAGCGTCCGCTTGTGGTGACGACCCGAGCCCGTGACCGGAGCGGGGGGCTGGTTGCGCCTCGGGCGAAACCGCCGCTGCTAAGTTGCGCATCCGCTGAACATTAGCGCATTGTTGACGCCCGCGGTCAGATGCTCTACCGTTTCGAGAATTCGGTAAACCGAACAACGACGTAACATACCGTAGCCCGTGGGAGGCTCTATGGACCTGGTGATCGCTGTCCCGAAGGACGCCGCGGGGTTCAACGAGGCGATGAGCAACGTCGTGGCCGGCGCCGGCTACTTCGTCGCCAACAACATCTTCAGCCGTCTCGTCACCCACGAGATCCACTCCGACGCCCCCTCAGGCGACCTCGCGCTCCACTGGGAGGTCCTCGACGGCGGCCAGCGCTACCGGTTCATCCTCAACCCCCTAGCCCACTGGCACGACTCCGCTCCGCTGACATCAGCCGACGTGGCGTACACCCACACCGAGGCGCTGCGCCAGGGCTACCACGCCGCCGGCTTCCTGCGCGGGGTCGAAGAGATCCGCGCCCTCGACCCGCACACGATCGAGTACCGCCTCAGCGCGCCCCACCATGGCTTCCTCACCCAGCTCGGCAACTTCGTCGCCACACACATCCTCCCCCGGCACCTCTACCAAGGCACAGACTGGCGGACCAACCCCCACAACCTCGCCCCGGTCGGCTCGGGGCCGTTCCGCTTCGCCGAGTGGACACCCGGCGAACGCGTCGTCCTCGAAGCGGTCCTGGACCACTGGGGTGTCCAAGCCCAAGTGGACCGGCTGATCCTGCGCGTCGTCCCAGACCGCGACGAGGCGGTCCGCCTAGTGGCGCGCGGCGAAGCGCACGCCGTGCCCCAGGACGTGTTGACCTACGGCCGCCTCGGACTGCTGGAAGGCAGCCAGCACGCCCAAGTCGCCCGTGTCCCAGGCCCCGTCCTCGCGATCCTCGGGTTCAACTACGACAAGGCCCCATGGCGGAGCCGCGCCGCCCGCCTCGGGGCCGCCATGGCGATCGACCGGCCGCGCCTCGCCGCGCTGTGCGAGCCCGGATGGTCGCATGAGCTGCGGAACTACCTTCCCCCGAGCGTCGATTGGGCGTTCGCCCCGGACGCGTTGGCTCCAGCGCACGATCCCGTCCAAGCCGCCCGCCTGCTCCGTGACGCCTACCTGCCCGTCCACGACCCGCTCAAACTGGTCCACCTGGACGTCTTCGACAGCCACCGGCCCATCGCCGCAGTTGTCGCCGAGAGCCTCAGACGCGCCGGGGCCGCCGTCGAGATCGAGACCGTCGACTCGGCGCGCTGGGCCGAGACGGTCCGCGAGCGCGCCTTCGACCTCGCGATCATGGGTGGCAACATGTCGCCCGACCCGGACATCATGTATTCGCGTTTCACCAGCGGCGGGGACCGGAACTACTGGGACCTGCGGGACCCCCAGGTCGACGCCTTGTTCGACGAAGGGCGCGCGCAGGCGGGCCGCGCCGCCCGCGGCGCGGCCTACCGCCGGCTCCAGCACCGGTTCGCGGAACAGATCTCATGGGTCCCGCTGGTCTGGTGCGCGCTCTACTTCGCCCGCAGCACGCAGCTCTTCGGTTGGAGCGACCAGCTCGAATACCGCGTCCCGTTCTGGCATTGGGGGCGGGTCCGCCCCCTGGCCACCACCCCCTGAAGGAGGACACCTTGTCTCGTAGAACCATCGTCACATTGGCGCTATCGGCGCTCTGCCTCACCGCCTGCGGCGGTTCCGGCTCCGAGAACGGCGGGGCGACGTCCGCCGGCCCGGCCAAGGACGAGCTGACCGTCCTGCAGTCGTTCTCGTTCACCAACATGAACCCGCTGATCGATCCGGCGCGCCCCTCGACCAGGATCTCTGGGATGGCGATCGAGACGGCCGCGAAATACGTCTTCGAAGGCGGCCAAGCCGTGCTGAAGCCGTGGCTGTGCACCGGATGGGAGCAGATCGAACCGAACCGGTGGCGCTTCCAGGTCCGCCCCGACGTGACGTTCAGCAACGGTGAGCCGCTGAACGCCGAAGCGTTCAAGTTCAGTCTCGAGACCACTTTGGCCGCGGAACGCTCCGGCGGCGCGGTCGTCTTCCGGGGCGCCGCGATCGAGGTGGTCGACGAGCTGACGTTCGACGTGGTCACCGCTGAGCCGAACGGCATCGTGCCTCAACAAATGTCTTACTTCTTCGTCCTGCCGCCCGCCTACTACGCCTCGGCGGGCGAAGAGAAGTTCGGCGAGGCGCCCATCGGGACCGGGCCGTATACGATCACCGCCGTCGACCCGGGCGTGAGCGTGGCCCTGGCGCGGAGCGACACGTACTGGGGCGAGGCGCCCCAGGTCGCGAAGATCACCGTGCGGGTGGTGCAGGACGCCTCGACCCGCGTGGCGGAACTAGAACGCGGCACAGCGGACATCGTCGAGGCGGTGCCGCCCCTGCTGCGCGACCGGGTCAGCGCGCTGAGCGGCGCCGAGATCCGCGAGACCCCCACGAACGTCCGGATGATGCTCGTGTTCAACTCCCACCTGGGCAACACCGAGGACGTCAAGGTGCGGCGCGCCGTCTCGGCGGCGATCAACCGCGAAGCCATCGCGGAAGGCATCTTCAAGGAGAGCGCGGCCGCGCTGAACGGGATCTTCGTCCCCGGTGAGATCGGTCACGTCGCCTCGACCCCGATCCACAACCCGGAGCTGGCGCGGCAGCTCGTCGCGGAGCTGGGCGGGTCGCTCGCCGTCGACCTTTACGCCACGGCCGGCGCGCTCCCGATGGATGAGCAGATCATCCAAGCCGTCCAAGCCCAGCTCGCCGAGGTCGGCATCGAGGCCACGATCACCACCGGGACGGCGCAGGCGATTCTCCGGCCGTTCTACGCCGGCCAGAACGCGGGCGCGGTGCTCACTCAGCTGGGCCTGTTCTATCCGGACTCGAGCTTGATCTTCGGGAACTACTTCACCAGTTACGCGGCGGCCGGCGCGCCATCGTCGAACGATGAGATGGAGCGTCTGGCGGACGAGGCGTTCAAGTCAGGGGACGATGCCGTGCGGCAGGCCAAGTACGAAGAGGCGCAACGCATCGCCATCGACGAGGCGCTGTGGTCGCCGATCGTGGCGTTGACCGACAGCTGGGGCGTCGCCAAAGACCTGAAGTGGACCCCGCGTCCCGACCAGCAATACGACCTGGCGACCGCCTCGTGGTAGAAGCCGACCCGCCCACATTGCGCTTGCGGGGGCTGACGGTCGAATTCGACCGGCCCGGCCACCTGGGAGCGGGCGTGGAGTCGCTCCGGGCCGTGCACGAGGCGTCGCTCCAGTTGCGCAAGGGCGAGGTGGTCGGGGTGGTCGGCGAGAGCGGGTCCGGGAAGTCGACGCTGGGACTGGCGGCGATGGGTCTGCTGCGGGCCGCGGCGAGGGTTTCGGGGACCGTCGAGATCGGCGGCGTGGACATGTCGGCGGCCTCAGAACCGATGTGGCGGCGCCGCCGCGGGTCGGACGTCGGGATGGTGTTCCAAGAACCGATGACGGCGTTGAACCCGGTGATGGCGGTGTGGGCCCAGATCGCTGAGCCGCTGCGCGAGCACCGGGGCATGAGCCGGGCGTCAGCGCGGCGGCGGGCGGTGGAGCTGCTGGCCGAGGTGGGCATCCGCGAGCCTGAGCGGGTGGCGCGGATGTATCCGCACCAACTGTCCGGGGGGATGCGGCAAAGGGTCGGGATCGCCATGGCGATAGGTTGCGAACCCGCCTTGTTGATCGCCGACGAGCCGACCACCGCCTTGGATGTGAGCGTCCAGGCGCAGATCCTCGAGCTCTTGGTGGCGTTGGTCGGCCGGATGGGGCTCAGCCTGCTGCTGATCAGCCACAATCTGGGCGTGATCGCCGAGACCACGGACCGGGTGGTGGTGATGTATCGCGGGTGCGTGGTGGAGAGCGGCGCCACCCGGGAAGTCGTGAGCGCGCCCGCGCATCCATACACCCGGGGGCTGCTCGATTGCGTCCTGTCGCTGGACCGCCCCCGGGACGAGCCGCTCCATCCGATCCCGGGCTCGGTCACGCCGCTGGCGGGGGCGCCGAGGGCTTGCCCGTTCGCGGAACGTTGCGCGCGCGTCGGCGACGTCTGCCTCACCGGGCTGCCTGAGTTGCGGGGCGGAGCGCACGCGTGCGCCTGCGTCGACCCGATCGCCGGGCGGGCCCGCGCCTCGGGGGGTGGGCGGCATGGCTGAGCCGACCGCCGCCCCCGGCGCGCCGTTGCTGCAGGTCAGCGACCTAAGTGTGGAGTACCGCTCAAAACGGTCCCGAGTGCTCGCCGTCGATCGCGTCAGTTTGGATGTGAGGGCTGGCGAGACCGTGGGGTTGATCGGCGAGTCCGGTTCGGGGAAGTCGTCGTTCGGGCGGGCCGTGTTGCGGCTCACCCCGGTGAGCGGCGGTTCTGTGGTGTTCGACGGCGAGGACCTGCTCAGGTTGGAGCCGCGGGCGTTGCGCCGGGCGCGGCGGCGCATGCAGATGATCTTCCAGGACCCGATGAGCTCTATGAGCCCAAGGATGACGGTCGCGCAGATCGTGGCGGAGCCGATCCGCCAGCACCTCCGTTTGAGCAAACAGGATGTGGCGGAGCGCGTGGACGCGCTGTTGGAGAGCGTCGGGCTGGGCAAGAGGGCGGGGGAGCGGCGGCCGCATGAGTTCTCTGGCGGGCAGCGCCAACGGGTCGCGATAGCGCGGGCGCTCAGCGTGGACCCGGACCTGGTGGTGTGCGACGAGCCGACGTCCGCGCTGGACGTGTCGATCCAAGCCCAGATCCTCCAGCTGCTCGAAGAGCTGCAGCGGGCCCGTGGGCTCGCCATCCTCTTCATCTCCCACGACCTGGGCGTGGTGTGGCGCCTCGCGGACCGTGTCGCTGTGATGCAGTCCGCCCGGATCGTCGAAGCGGGTGGTGTGGAGGTCTTCAACGACCCGCAGCACCCATACACCCGGCGTCTGGTGGCGGCGAGCCCACGGGTGCGGGTCGACGCCGGGGGAGGTGGGCCGTGATCCGCTTCCTCGGCGCCCGCGTCCTGGGCGCCGCGCTGGTGCTTTGGGTGGTGGCGAGCCTGACGTTCCTGGCGGTCATGGCCTCAGGGGATCCGATCACCGCGGCGTTGCAATCGACTGGCGCCAGCCCCGAGATGATCGACCAGGTGAGGACGGAACTCGGGTACGACCGGCCGCTCGCTGTCCAATATGTGGACTTCCTCGCGCACGCGGTGCGTGGCGATTTCGGGGAGTCCTTTAGGTACGGCAAAGACGCGATGGGACTGGTGGCGGGGCGTCTGCCGAACACGATCGCGCTGGCTTTGGCCGCTCTGGCCGTGACGGTGGCCCTGGGCGTGCCGTTGGCGTTGGCCGCCTCCTGGCGGCCCAACTCGCCGGTGGACCGGCTGGTCTCGCTGGTCTGCGCCGGCGGCCAGGCGATCCCGAACTTCGTGCTCGGGCCGGTGTTGCTGCTCGTCTTCGCTGTCGCCATCCCGTTGTTCCCGGTCTCTGGGACCACCGCGCCCTTCGCGATAGTGCTGCCAGCGCTGACACTGGCCGCCTACCCGGTGGCGCGGTTGGTGCGTGTGCTACGGGCCGGGATCTTGGAGGCGCGCTCCGCTGATTACGTGCGCACCGCGCGGTCGAAGGGTCTTAGACCTTCGCGGATCGTGTCGCGGCATGTGTTAGCCAACGCGATGCTGCCCAGTGTCACAGTGCTCGGCCTGCAGGTCGCGGGAACCCTCGGCGGGGCCGTCGTGGTCGAGACCGTGTTCAGCTGGCCGGGCGTCGGATCGCTCGCCCGGGACGCGCTGATGTCCAGCGACGTGAACCTGGCGCTCGCGGTCGTCGTGGCCTTCGCGGCGGCGGTCCTCGTCGTCAACCTGGTGACGGACGCCGTCTACGCGCTCGTCGACCCGAGGATCAGGCTGACATGAGCGGGCCATCGGACCTGACGGCGCCGGCGCGTGGCGCGCGTTCGCGTAGGGGGCGGCTGGCGGGGCGGGCGCGGCGCGCGGGCCGCCTCGGGGTCCCGGCGCGGGTCTGGGTCTGCGTCGCCGTCATCGCGGCCGCGATCGTGGTCAGCCTGGTGCTGCCGCCGTTCCTTGCGGACTTCGCCGAACAGGACATCCTCGACTCGCTGAAGCCGCCTGTCCCGTGGGACGGCTCTGACCCGGCCCACCCGCTGGGCACAGACACCCTCGGGCGGGACATCCTGGCTCGTCTCGCGGTGGGTCTGCGTGTCTCTTTGGCGGTCGCGGCGTTCGGCACGCTGATAGCGCTGGTGGTCGGGATTGTGCTCGGGGTGTTGGCCGGATATCGCGGCGGCTGGACGGACAACATTTTGATGCGTGTCGCCGACGTGCAGTTGTCGGTCCCCGCGCTGGTGCTGGTGATGTTCGCGGTGACCCTGATCGGCCGGGACACCCCGACGATCATCGTGGTGCTGGGGCTCGTGACCTGGGTGGCGTTCGCGCGCGTGGCGCGGGCGCAGGTGCTCAGCTTGCGGGAGCAGGACCTGGTTGTGGCGTCGCGTTCGCTCGGGCTGCCGGAGTGGCGGATACTGACGCGTCACGTCCTGCCGAGCATCATGGGGCCGTTGTCGGTCCTGGCGTCGGTCGAGGTGGGCGCGTTGGTGGTGGCTGAGGCGGCGCTCGGCTACCTGGGGTTGGGCGTGCCGCCGCCGCATCCGTCGCTCGGCGCCATGATCTCCGAGGGCCAGCAGGTCCTGACCGCGGGGATCTGGTGGCCCGTCGTGATGCCGGGCGCGGTCATCGCCGCTCTGGTCCTCGCGGCCAACGTCCTGGGCGACTGGCTCCGGGACAGATTCGATCCACTCAGCGAAAGGTCATTTAGATGAGTTCTGCACGCATATGCGGTGTGTCCGTCGTCGACGTGCGCACGGGAGAAGTCGCGCCCGGCCAAGACATCGAGATCAGGGACGGCTTGATCGCCTCGATCGGCCCAGCGGCGGCCACAGCGGCCACAGCGGCCACAGCGGCCGCGACACCCGCGGCGGCGCCCCGTGCCAGGACTGCCGGGTCGGCATCGGACAATGGGGAGGCGGGCGGCGCCACCTGGGACGGGACGGGCCTGTGGGCGGTCCCCGGGATGATGGACGCGCACTGCCACCTGTCGAACTCGGCGAGGCCTGACGTGGTGCAGTCCCTCACGTTCGACCTTCCGAGCTTCTACTCGATCCGGGCGGTCAAACACGCGCGGGACGTGCTCAGGGCGGGCATCACGGCGATCCGGGACGTCGGCGGGATCTATTTCACCGACGTGGCGATCCGCGACGCGGTGCTCCAGGGACTGATCGAGGGCCCGCGGGTGCGCGCCGGCGGGCCGAGCATCCGGATGACGGGCGGCCACGGCGACGTGCGCTATTCGCCCAGCTTCTCGCATTCGATCTTCCAACCGGCGGACGGCGTGGACGAGGTGCGCAAAGCCGCGCGCCGCAACCTCAAGTACGGCGCGGACGTGATCAAGGTCCTCTCCGGGAGTGGCGGGGTCGGCTCCGGCACCGATCTGGACTCCGCTCAATATTCCGAGGCGGAGATCGCGGCCGCGGTCGAGGTGGCGCGGGACGCGGGGAAGAAGGTCGCCATCCACTCGCACAGCTCGAAGGCGACCAAACGCGGGGTGCGCGCGGGCGTGGCGAGCGTCGAGCACGGCACGTACCTGGACCGCGAGGCGGTGGACATGATGGCCGAGGCTGGGACCTTCCTGGTGCCGACCTTCATAGCGCTGCGTCGCATCTTGGAACACGGCGCCGGGGAGGGCATCCCCGCGATCATGGTGGAACGCGCCAAGGAGGCCGACGAGATCCATTTGAAGAGCTTCCAGCTCGCGTTGGCCGCCGGGGTGCGTGTCGCGATGGGCACCGACGCGGGCACGCCGTTCAACCTCCATGGGGAGAACGCCACGGAGATCGCGCTCATGGCTGAGGCCGGCATGTCCCCGGCGGCCGCGCTGAGGGCGGCGACGATCGAGACCGCGGAGTTGCTCGACTGGTCGGATTCCTTGGGATCGTTGGAGGTCGGCAAACGCGCCGACATCGTGCTTTTCGACGTGGACCCGCTAGCCGACCTCGCCGCATACCGGGACACCCGCCACGTCCGGCTCGTGCTGAAAGACGGGGCAGTGTGCCGTGACGATCTGACGCGCTGAAGCGGCGGCGCACGATGCCGTCTGGTCGCGCGCCGCTGGGCGCTCAGGCGCCGTTCCCCCGGGGTGTTCTCAGTCCGCCCAGCGCCAGCCGTCGCGTCCCGCGCCGATCTCGAAGTGACATTTGGCGATGCCGAGGTCGACCTGGCCGTAGGGGCCGCCGGGACGGGCGCGGACGGAGTCGCCCATCAGGTCGAAACGGAACCGCTGCTGGTTCATGGCTGAGGGGGCGAGCTGGACGGCCTCCAAACCGCGCCTGAACCAGTCGGGGAACGGCGGGGCAGCGCTGGTGAACACCTCGATCGGCCGGGGTTTGTGGCCTTCGCCGGCGGTCACGCCGTAGCCGAGGGCGACCGCGGCGTGGATCTCCTGGCCGGGGCGGACCGACACGGGCATGGCCCGCTTGCTGTATGTCATGCCCACCCAGCAGGTGGCGAGGCCGAGCTGGACTGCGCGCAGCACGATCCGTTCGCCGTGGTAACCGATGGCTTCGGCGCCTTGGGCGCCCTTGGGGCCGATCAGCGCGAGATAGTTCTTGACGCCGCGGAACTGCCCCAGGGCGCGGGGGCCGGCGAACGCCTTGGGCTCGTCGAGCACCAGCTGTATGGCGAGGTCCGCGGCGGCGTTGGCCGCGTCGACTGCGGCGCGGAGTTCTGCGGCGACCGGGTCCTCGACCCGGCGGTCGGTGTGGCGGCGGACCGCGTGGCGCGCTCTGATCGCTTCGTGGAGATCCATTTTGGGTGGGCTCAGCGTAGTTCTGCGAGCATCGTGAGGAGCTTGTGGACGGCCTCTTTGAGATCGATCTGGCAGAGTTCGTGCCAACGACCGGGGACGTCATGGTCCGGCCGGATCTCGAAGACGTAGGTGCTGCCGGGCGTGCTCTTGCCGAGTTCGAACAGGTTCCGCGCGGTGCGTTCGCGGTAGCGGATGTGCACCGAGTCGAGGAAATCCCGGAACAGGGCCGCGTTCTGGGCGCCGACGCCTCTGCCGCCGCTCCCCAGGCCGCTGCTGCCCATTGTGAACGTGGTCCGGCCGTCCTGGCTGCCCAGGCGCCTGATGTGGATCGGGTTGAGGAAACGGAAATCGTGTTCCTGGTAGAACTCGATGGCGTCCACCAGGGTCTTGAAAACCTTGCGTTTCGAGGCGTCGGTCAGGTCTCCGGCGCGGTCGGTGCTGAGACCAAGGGTCGCGCAAACCCCTGAGACGGCCGCGGCCCTGGTGCTGTCGACGACTGCGTGCTGCTGGGCGGCCACCCTGTCGACCGCGGAGTGCTGCACCGCGTCTCCGGCGGCGCCCAACGCGCCCTTCAGCGCCGCGCCGAGCCCCAAGGCTGTCTTGGCGCCCTCGTCGCCTTCCTTGGCTTGGGCCTCGAGATTGCCCACCATGCCGCGTAACGAGTCAAACAAACCCATCGGTCTCAACTCCATCCGGTCGCGCGTTGTTCATTTGGGCTCTGCTCGGCCCGGGTCAATGCTATCCGCGCCGCGGCGGGCGGCGCTTGGCGGGTGTGGTGGCCACGTTTCTGCCCCGGGGGCTGAGGAGTGGCCGCCGGCGAGATCGGATGCGGACACCGGCGGCGGATCGCCCCGGGAGGTGGATCCGAGCGGGAGAGTGGATTCGGGCCGGCGGTCGACACCTTCGCGGGGGTTTGACCAGCACCAGACCGCCACCGTCAGCGGCGACACACCCCAAGAACGAGCCCGCGACATCGCCACAAGACCAGGCCCGGCGCGTCACTGCCAAGTGGCGGCCATCAACTTGTTCAACTGATCCCGATTCGCCTCAACCAACTGCCTCTCAAGATCCAACTGAACATCTAAGAACCTCGCCTCATAGTCCGTCTCGACACGACAATCGTAATCAGCCAAAGCGATCACCGCCTCCGCCGCCGAACCAACCAAAGACCGCTGCTCCAACGGCATAGTGTCATCAAAAAACCCC